>JBBRHB010000345.1:0-5838 GCA_038223355.1 Chloroflexales bacterium | reverse complement strand
TGGCGGTCGATCCCGAAGCGCCGCGGAATACGCTCCGCCACCAGCTCCACGACCATCTCGGCGCTTGCTTCGGGCGTGGGACGCGGGAAGAAAAAAAAGTCGGCTTGGCCACGCAGCGCTGGCACCTGACCATGGTTGATCTGGTGGGCGCTGGTAATAATGCCCGAGTCGGCGGCCTGGCGAAAGATTACATCAAGTTGTACCGTAGGCACAGCCCAGCTATCGATCAGATCGCGCAATACGTTGCCGGGTCCGACCGAGGGCAACTGATCGGCATCGCCCACAAATAAGACGTGTGCCTCGGGTGGGACGGCTTTGAGGAGGTTGTTACACAGCAGAATGTCGAGCATTGAGGCTTCGTCGATGACCACCATATCGGCCAGCAGCGGATTGTCGCGGTCGCGCCTAAAATGCGATTCTGTGGCGGGCGAATATTCCAGCAGACGATGAATCGTTTTGGCCTCGGCCCCGCTGGCTTCACTAAGCCGTTTGGCGGCCCGACCCGTCGGCGACGCCAGGACATAGCGGCAGCGCTGGCGGTTGAGCAGATCGATGATCGTGCGCGTCGTTTGGGTTTTGCCGGTGCCAGGACCGCCCGTCAGCACGCACAGCTTGGTCGTGAGCACGGTTTTGATGGCCTGTTGTTGTTTTGGCGTCAGTTCAATCCCTTGCGCCCGGTGGATGCGTTGCCACTCGGCTTCCCAATCGAGGTTGCGAAAGCGTTGCGCGATGGTCGAGGGCGTGAACTGAATGGCGCGGATGGCGTTCGCAACGCCGAGCTCGGCGCGATAGAAGGGTAATAAGTAGATCATCGGTACGCCGTCGACCTCGTCCAGCTGGATCTCGCCGGCCACGTCGATCTCGGCCAGCACGGTAGCTACCTGCTCTTCGCCGACCTGCAGGAGCCTAGCCGCGCGTGGCACCAACTCCGCAATCGGTAGGTAGCAATGGCCGTCGCTCAGTGCAAGCGTCAAGACATGCCGTAGGCCGGCTCCCACACGCCAGGCATCGTCGTGGCGCACACCCTGTGTTTGAGCGATTTGATCGGCGATCTCGAAATCAATGCCATATATTTCGTCAGACAAACGATAGGGCGTTTGCTGCACGACTTCCATAGCGCGTTCGCCATACGCACGGTAGATGCGGATCGCCAGAACCGGGGTGATATCATAGGTTTGCAACAGCGCCATCAGTGCCTTGATGCTGCGCTGTTCGCGCCAAGCCTGCACGATATCATCGATACGCTTGCGCCCAATGCCGGGTACTTCATAGAGCCGACGCGGTCGTGCCTCGATCACCTGCAGGGTTTCGGCCCCGAAAACATCAACGATGCGCTGGGCCATCACCGGGCCGATCCCTTTAATCAGCCCCGAACCCAGGTACTTGCGAATGCCTTCAATATCCGCCGGTAACACCGACTCCCAATGGGTCGCCTGGAATTGGCGGCCATGCGCCGGATGCGCCGTCCAGTCGCCGTCGAGTTGCAGCATTTCGCCGACCTGCACGCCCATGAACTTACCAACCACCGTAACGAGTTGTTTTTTACCCGGTGGTTGGAGGCGCGCGACGGTATAGCCCGTATCAGGATTATGAAAGGTGATCCGTTCGAGCGAGCCGGTCAGGATGGGCATAGTGAATCCTCATCCCCCCGTCCTCATGTTGTCTTTTTTCTGTTCGGTGCAAACCGGGCGAAGAATAACCCGGCCTCATACAGCAGGTACAGCGGAATGGCTGCCGTCGCATAACTGGCAAGATCGGTCGTCGGCGTAATCACAGCCGCGAAAATCGACATTGCAAGCACGGCATACCGCCGGTACTTCGTCAATGTGCTGCGCTGAACTACTCCCAGCCAAACTACGGCGTACACCAAGACTGGCAATTCGAAGACGATGCCGTTCAGCAACAACAAATGTACCAGGAAGCCGGCGAATTGCTCAAAGGTGGGCGACGCCTGGATGGTGCGCGGCCCGTAATCTAGCAAAAAGCTGACCGCAATCGGAATGGTCACGAACCAGCCGAAAAATAAGCCAAGAATGAAACAAAGCGTGATCAGCGGCAGCACGAAATAGATGATCTTCCGCTCACGATCAGTGAGACCCGGCACAATAAACGCCAGGAGTTGATAGATGATCACCGGCATTGCCAGAATCAGCCCGATGCCGAAGGCGATCTGCATGGCGTTAGTGAACTTCTCGCCGACCGCGATCGCTTGTAGGTGGGCACCCGGTGGAATGAAGTGCTGGATGATCTCGTTGATCAATATGAAGTTGTCGAATTGAATAATGATGAAGCCAATAATCAGGCCGCCGACTACGGCGAGGCTGGCCTTGATCAGGCGGTTCCGCAGTTCACGCGCGTGGTCGAGCCATGACATAACCACTTCTTCCTGCGGCGTTGCCGGCAATCCGGCCGAGGGTGTAGTAGGCGTCGTGGTCATGCTGCTGCTCTCATACAGACGTGATGGAGCGCGCCGCATCATGGAGCGACTCGTCCAGCATATCATCGTTCAATAGTTGATGGGCTAGACGCCCAAGGGTTTGCCGTCGTTCGTTCACGGAAGCGACGACCGCTCCATCACGGATCGGCTTGTCCAACACATTATCGTTCAATAGTTGATGGGCCAGGCGTCCGAGGGTTCGTCGTCGTTCGACCACAGCCGCTCCGGCCACGGGCGGCAGCATAGGGATAGCTGTAGGAGCCGCGCCGTTCGTGATAGTGTAGGTTTTCGCGCGCTTCGGGGCTTTAGCGGGAGCATAGAGGACTGCGGGATTGGCAGGTGCCGCTGGATTAGGTATTTCAAACGAAGGCCGAGCCACAGTTTGGCGCAGTTCGGCTTGGAGATTACTAATCTGCTGGCGCAGTCCCTCTTCGTTGAGGTTGTTCAGCTCAGGTACTTCGTCGGCCAACCCATCAAAGACGCGCCGCCCAACAGCCGCAATCTCGCGGCGCGGATCCATCGAACGGAGGTTACGAACCTGCCTTTCGACCTCGTCGAAATCAGGACCAAGCTCACTGCGCAGGTTTTCATAGATCCGGCGCATATCGGTCACCGTCTTGCCCACCTTCTTGGCAAGCTCAGGGAGATGCTCAGGGCCGACCACAATCATGGCGATGAGCAGGATAATGATTATTTCGCCAATGCCTAGTCCGAACATAGCTTTATGCTACCACAACTTTCACGACGACGGCTTAAGGAGAGCCCGAGGATCAATGAGATCCTGCTATGTATATCATACCTTAAATCCCCGAAAAGGCCGGCAGGGTGTTGCTGCGGGACGAGGATTGATGTACCTGGAACCATCGTCGGATGGACCTGAGGTGGTATCATGGCAACATGCTTGATATTACCGGCTTGGTGCGTCCTGACCTGCAAAAGCTGGTGGGCTATACCCCGATTGTGCCGCTCGACGTCTTGAGCCAACGCCTGGGTATTCCCATGGAGCAACTGGTCAAGCTGGATGCGAATGAAAATCCGTACGGTCCATCGCCACGTGTACTCGAGGCCCTCGCCCAGCCGCAACCTTATGCGATCTATCCCGACCCCGATCAGACTGTCTTACGCGCGGCGTTGAGCGACTATACCGGCCAGCCGGTCGAGCGACTGATCTGTGGTAATGGCTCGGATGAGTTGATCGACTTGTTAATGCGGCTATGCCTGCGACCCGGTGACGCCGTCGTTGAGTCGCCGCCGACGTTTGGGATGTACAGCTTTAATACCGCCGTCGTCGGTGGACGCAGTGTCGGCGTGCCGCGCCAAGCGGACTGGACGCTCGATATTGCTGCGCTCGTAGCAGCCGTTGAGAGCGAGCTGGCCAAGCTACTGTTCTTGCCGTCGCCCAATAACCCGGATGGCTCGGTCATCGCGCGGGCCGACATTGTGCGGTTACTCGCGTTGCCGGCGCTGGTCGTGATCGACGAGGCCTACGCCGAGTTCGCGGGGGTCAGCGTAATTGACTTGGTAGGACAACACCCGAACCTAGTGGTACTGCGGACCTTCTCAAAGTGGGCAGGCTTGGCCGGCCTACGCATTGGCTATGGCGCGATGGACGAACATATCGTCCGCTATCTACTCCAGATCAAGCCGCCGTATAACATTAATGTCGCCGCGCAAGCAGCCGTACTCGCCTCGCTCGCTGACCGCAGCGCCTTAATGGACAAGGTAGCGCTGCTGGTAGTCGAGCGCGAGCGCCTCTACGCTGCGTTGAGTGCGCGGCCATCTTGCAGGCCGCTGCCGTCGCGGGCCAACTTTGTGCTATTCCACGTCGGTCCACAGGCCAGCGCGATCAAAACTGCGCTCGAACGCCAGGGTGTGCTCGTGCGCTATTACGCGAAGCCGCCTTTAAACGAGTATCTACGCGTGACCGTTGGTACTCCCGAGCAGAACGACCGCTTCCTCGACGCTTTAGACGCGTCGCTGCTGAGCGTACAGCACGCGGAGTTACGCCATGAACTCGCCTGAACCGACGCTCCGCGAGTTGCGCGATTGGGCGCAGGAACTGGCCTGGCAGGCCGGTCGGCTCACGCTAGGCTACTTCCGCACTGGCGTCCGGCCTGAATGGAAAAGTGACGCTTCTCCGGTCACCATTGCTGACCGCCAGGCGGAAGAGTTAATGCGCAAGCTGATCATGGAGCGCTTTCCGGAGCATGGTATTCTGGGCGAAGAGTATGGCACGGTCAACGAGGGCTCGCCCTGGCGCTGGATTTTGGATCCGGTTGATGGTACCAAATCCTTTGTGCAGGGGGTCCCGCTGTACGGGGTGCTGGTCGGCCTGGAGCATCAGGGCGTGCCGGTCGTCGGTGTCTGTTACCTGCCCGCGCTTGACGAGATGGTTGCGGCGGCAACGGGCGAGGGCTGTACGGATAATGGCCGGCGTGCCCATGTCAGCGCGGTCACGGATCTGCAGCAGGCCACCTTTCTCTGCAATAACCCGCAGACCATGCAGGCGGAGGGCCGTGGCCCGGCCTACGAGCGCTTGTGCGCCGCGACTCGCCTGCAGCGCGGCTGGGGTGATTGCTACGGCTATATTCTCGTCGCCACAGGACGTGCCGAAGTCATGGCCGATCCGATCATGAATGCCTGGGATTGCGCTGCCCTGCTACCGATTCTGCAAGAGGCGGGCGGCAGCTTTACCGACTGGCATGGCACGCCGACGATTACTGGCGGCAACGCGATCGCGACGAATGGCCATCTGTTGCCGGCGGTGTTAGAGTTGATCTAATGAGAGGGCGAGGGTACGTATGGCGCGGACCGCAACGATCCAACGTGCGACCAAAGAAACCACGATCGCCCTGACGCTCGACCTCGACGGCACAGGGGCGAGTGATATCAATAGCGGTATCGGTTTCCTTGATCATATGCTCACACTCTGGGCGAAGCATGGTCTTTTCGATCTTACGGTCAACTGCCAGGGCGATTTGTATATCGACGCACACCACACCGCCGAGGATATCGCGATCTGCCTGGGTCAGGCGATTGCTCAGGCGCTTGGTGAACGGGGCGGTATTGTGCGCACGGCACATGCCTTCGTGCCGATGGATGAAGCCCTGTGTTTTGCTGCCATCGACATGAGCGGACGACCATATGCTGTCATTGAAGCCACCTTCACAACGCCGCTGCTCGGCACGCTAGCCACGGATCTTATCTGGCACATTTTCGAGTCCATCGCGATCCAGGCCCGCATGACCTTGCATATGCAGGTGCACTATGGTCGTAACGATCACCATAAAGCCGAGGGGTTGTGGAAAGCCTTTGGCCGGGCGTTGGACGCTGCCACACGCATCGACCCACGCCTGCAAGGGGCGGTGCCAAGTACCAAAGGAACCCTGGCAGGCTGAAGG
>JBBRHB010000344.1:0-5841 GCA_038223355.1 Chloroflexales bacterium | reverse complement strand
CAACCTTACGCTCCCGAACCATTAAGTTGAATAACAGGGTCTGTCTGATCAAACCCTGATCTTTGAGCTTCGTAGCAACTTGGCTGGCTGTATCGCCAGGATCGATGACAAAGGCAGCAACTTCTGTACTCGTTGCGGCAGGTGAGCTTTTAATCTCATTAATGATGAGGGTTGCGACACCGGCAACCACTAAGCTGCCAAGCACGACCAAGACCATAATTGCGCGTAGTAAGCGATTCACCCCTGGGGTTCCCTCCATTAGAATGGACGCATTATAGCATGGGGAACAGCGCCAGCCATTGCCGAAGGCGTCGCGGGCTACGACCCTATGCTACAATGAATGCCATGTGTGCGAACGACGGCCTAGTCTGGCCAAGTCATAGCGAAGCCGATACGATCGCCTTTGGCCAACGCCTCGGTGAGCTGCTGCAGTCCGGCGATCTCGTTCTCTTACAGGGGCCATTTGGCGCTGGCAAGACCCATCTGACCAAGGGCATCGGGGCGGCCTGGGGAATTGATCCGGACGATATCACTAGCCCGTCATTTGTGCTGGTGAACGAGTACACAGCCGATGCCGCACACGGACACATCACGCTGTACCACGCTGATCTGTACCGGATCGAAACCTCTCATGAGCTGGGGACAATTGGTCTCGAAACATCGCTCGGTGAAGATGGCATCTGTGTGATCGAATGGCCAGAGCATGCGGGGGGCTGGTTGCCTGCCGACCATCTGCTGGTTAAAATTGCGCTGGCAGTAGCCGGGGAGCGGCTGATCTTGTTGGAGCCCCACGGCAGCCACTACCGGCACAGGATGGACCTACTCAACGCCCTGGAAACGAGGACCCATGCTGCTGGCAATTGATACCTCTACTGATTGGTCGGGCGTGGCCTTATACAATGCCACAGGTGTGCAGGCTGAGGCGACATGGCGCAGCGGGCGGCAGCATACCGAGCAGGTTCTCACACAGCTTGATTTGCTTTGTGGCCAGCTTGGAGTTACACCGGCAGATCTTTCAGCAGTGGCGGTGGCAATCGGGCCCGGCAGTTGGGCCGGTTTACGGGTCGGAATGAGTCTGGCAAAAGCCTTGGTCGTCGCACGAGACATCCCAATTATTGGCGTACCGACCACTGATGTGTGGGCCTGGAGCCAGCGACATATCGAGCAAATGCTGGTCGTCGTGATCCGGCTAGGTCGGGGTCGCTACGCCGTTGCCCAGTATGCCGCAGCGGGTCAGCCCTGTGCGTCCCCCACGGCGGCCACAGTCTACGAACTCGCTGCTGTGCCAGTCATGGATGCGCTGTATCTTGGTGATATCGATGCGGAACTGCAGGCACATCTTGGTAGCGTTGGCCGCTGGGCCACGCCGGCCGATAATGTACGCCGCCCTGCTGCCCTCGCGGAGTTAGCCTGGGCACGGCTGGCGGATGGCGCTGTGGACGATGTCGTTGGTTTAGAACCGATCTACCTAAGTAGTCCCGTGCGCGGCGAGCCCTATGGTGCTCTCTCGTAGGGGCGACCCTGCTCTAAGGAACACATTATGAGTGCGTTGTCTGGCTTTGAAGGCTTCATGGAGCGCGTGGTTGAGGGCTCGGTGCAGCGCCTCTTTCGCTCGCCGGTCCAACCGGCTGAGATCGCCCGGCGCCTGGAACGGGCGATGGAGTCGCAACAAACGATCAGCGTCGATAGTGTAATTGTGCCTTCGTATTACCGGGCCTTCTTAAGTCCTGAAGATTTCAAGATTTTTGATCCCATCCAGGGTGAGCTCGAGCGGCAAATGGCGAATTATCTGCGTGACCTAGCGCAGGAGCGTGGCTTTACCTTACTGGCACATCCGGTGGTTGACGTTGCCCCCGACCCTGCCGTGGCACGGCGTGGTATCCAGGTTATCGCTGAAATGAGTGGTGCCCCGGCAGGCAGTGCCACACAGGCACCTGATCGCACCCAGGTGATTCCGACCGGTGGCAATGCTGCAGGCCAGCCTGCGCGCCCGCCGGTTCTGGCACAGCTCCTGCTCCAAACGCCCGAAGGACCACATACTTTTCCACTCGACACCAACCTGATCACGATCGGACGTGGCCTAAACAATGACCTGATTGTGGAAGACCCGCGCGTATCGCGCCAGCATGCCCAACTCCGTTTTAAGTCGCGCCGTTATTTCATTGGCGATACCGGCTCGACCAATGGCACCTATGTGAATGGAACGGCCATCACGACCGAACAGCCGCTGCGTGATGGCGATCTTGTATCTTTCGGCGGTCTTGAAATGACCTTTCAACAACGGTAATGTATGCCCAACTTCGCTGAGCTGTCGATTGAATTTATTATCCTGGCGCTCCGGATTGCCGTTATCTTTTTGTTGTACCTGTTTCTGTACCAGGTCTTGCGCGCCATTACCCGTGAGCTACGTACAGCAGGCAGTGAGCAGAGCGTCGCGTCACAGTATGGGCATTTGGTGGTCGTCAACGCCGGCCAAACTGGACTGACCCCCGGCAAGCGTTTTCCTCTGAATCAGGTCAACACGATAGGGCGCGCGATGACCAATGACGTGGCGCTCAATGACACCTTTCTATCGAGCGAGCACGCACTCTTACAGTGGGATGGCAAGACGTGGCTGCTCGAAGACCTGGAGTCGACCAATGGGACGCGGCTCAATGGCCGTGAAGTTGATCAGCCGGCGCCCCTGACCTACGGCGATACGATCCAGTTAGGACATATCGATCTTAAGTTATCACGATAGCGCTTGTGTGCGTATACATCTTGCTATACGCGCGAAGTAGAGGATGCTCAAGTCACCTGTGATATAATGCACAGAGTCTGAGACAAAGGGGTGGCTCGGAAGGCTGCCTACGCTCTTTTAATGAACCGGATGCTGTAAAGCCGAACGTGGGAGCGCAACAATGCTATCGAATTACGCGTTTATTGGAATCTTTGCCATCGCCGCGATCACCTTTCCGCTGATCCCCCTGCTGCTGTCTGCCGTCATACGTCCCAAGCGGCCCACCGACATTAAGCAATCGACCTATGAGTGCGGGCTAGAAGCCATCGGCGAGATTTGGGTCCAGTTCAAAGTACAGTATTACTTGTACGCGCTCGCGTTTGTTGTCTTCGATATCGAAACGGTCTTTCTGTACCCGTGGGCCGTCTACTTTCGTGCGTCCGGCCTCTTCGCGTTGTTCGAGATGTTTACCTTCCTGGCGATTTTGACGATTGGTCTCGTGTACGCCTGGCGCAAAGGCGCACTCGAATGGTTCTAGAACAGAGCTTATATACCTCAAGGTGAACTATGACCACGGATGAAGAACTACAACAAGAGCTCGAAGGAAATGGCGTCTTCTTTTCTACTGTCAATGGGCTGTATAACTGGGGACGCCGCTCGTCAGTGTGGCCTATGTTATTTGGGCTGGCCTGTTGCGCCATTGAGATGATCGCCTCGGCTACGTCGCGCTATGATATCGCACGCTTTGGCTCGGAGCTGTTTCGCGCTTCGCCCCGTCAGGCCGACCTGATGATCGTATCGGGGACCGTGACCAAGAAAATGATCCCGCAGATTGTCCGCCTATATAACCAGATGCCCGAGCCGCGCTACGTGATCTCGATGGGAGCCTGCGCCACGTCGGGAGGCCCGTTCCGTGACGGCTATAACGTTGTGCGAGGTGTTGACCTCTATGTGCCGGTTGATGTTTATATTCCAGGCTGCCCGCCGCGCCCCGAAGCCATGCTGCATGCCTTGATTACGTTGCAAGAACAGATCGACCAGCAGTCGATCCGCAAGGTGCGCTGGTATGGCAAGCGCGGTATTTTGGATCGCGACTTCGCGGTACCTCAATACGGCAAAGAGGGCTTGATTCTCGAAGGCTTCGAGGGCACGGCCGACCCGGTCGGTGGTCTGCCCAAGATGGCACCGTTTGTGTCACCGGCCATGGGCGGCATCGGCGAACGGCATAGTGATGCGCACGTCCTGGAAGGTAACTTCCCCAAGCCGTTGCTCGGCAAGCTCGAATTGAACATCAAGGACGAGCCAGCGGCCGATGTCGCCCGTGCAGTTTCGGAGCGTTCGTACGATCCGCGCAAACTTTTGGCAACGGAGGGCACCAATGCTGGCTAAAGGCGAACTACGCGCGCTCCTGGCGCGTGATCTTCCCGACGCGCTAGCACAGGTCGCTGGCCATGCCGCGAGTAACGGCAATGGAAATGCGCAGGGCACGACGTCTGATCTTGTACCCGCGGAGCCCAAAGCCCAAACGGAGCCGATCGATACGGCCGAGGCGGGCGCGGGGCATGAAGGTGGAGCACGTCCTGTTTTACAAGATGACGACGTAGTAGTCAATGCTCAATCGATAGCCAATGTTGCGGCCTATCTCCGTGACCAGCACGGCTACGAATTTCTATCGAACATCACAGCGGTGGATTACCTAGCGGAGGGGCTGTTCGAGGTGGTATATCACTTCTTCAGCCTCGCCGGTGGGGGTCCGCAAACCGTGCGGGTACGCATCCCGCGTGAGTATCCCATCATCCCGACCTTGACAGGCGAATGGCCGGGCGCGAATTTGCAGGAGCGCGAAGCCTTCGATATGTATGGTGTCCAATTCCCTGGCCATCCCTATCTGCGCCGTATTTATATGTGGGACGAGTTCGAGGGCTATCCGTTGCGTAAGGACTTTCCCAAAACAGGCGATAAGTATACGCATGTTACCGGCGAGTAGGGAGCGATAAGGCAGGCGTTATGCTAAAGACAGAAGAGCTACAACTTAATATTGGTCCACAACACCCATCGACGCATGGTGTGTTCCGGCTGGTTACCACAATCGATGGCGAAACGGTGATCCATATCGAGCCCGTCTTTGGCTATCTGCATCGTAATCACGAACAGTTAGGCGAAGTCAACTCGTACCTGATGAATATTCCGTTTACCGATCGCCTTGACTACTTCAACTCAATGGCCAACAACCATGGCTATACGCTAGCTGTAGAGAAGTTGGCGGGGATCGAGGTGCCGGAGCGGGCCGAGTATATTCGCGTGCTGATGGCCGAGTTAAGCCGCATCCAGAACCATGCGACTGCACTGGGCTTTATGGTCAACGATATGGGGGCCTGGCAAACCGGTTTGCTGTGGGGTATGCGTGAGCGTGAAAAGATCCTCGACTTATACGAGATGGTGTCGGGGGCGCGCATGATGTGTAACTATTTCCGCTTTGGTGGTGTCGTTCGTGATATCGACCCTGAGTTCATGTCTGAGCTTGCCGATCTTATGATCTCACTGCCACGCTTTTTCGATGATTTCGAGAGCTTGTTGTCGGATAACGAGATCATGTTGATTCGGTCACGAGGCGTCGGGATTCTGCCGCAAGAGCTGGCGATCTCGTATAGCGTGACCGGTCCACTACTACGCGGGTCGGGGATACCCTACGACGTGCGCAAGGCCGAACCCTACAGCATTTACGATCGCTTTAAGTTCGATATTCCGGTTGGCTCGGTCGGCGATATCTACGACCGCTACCTGGTACGGGTTGAAGAGATGCGCCAAAGTTACCGCATTATTCAGCAGGTGATCGAGCAGTTGCCGGATGCCAAGGGTGGCCATATCAACCCCAAAGTTAAGCAGCAGTCGCTTAGGCCACCGGCCGGCGAGGCCTATGGTCGTGTAGAAACGCCGAAGGGCGAATTAGGCTTTTACCTCGTCTCAGATGGTTCGGGCAAGGCCTACCGCTATAAAATCCGTGCGCCATCTTTTATCAACCTCTCGGCGTTGAGCGATATGTGTCGTGGTCACAAGGTTGCTGACGTGGTCGTCATTTTAGGATCAATCGATATCGTGATGGTTGAGGTTGACCGATGAGC
>JBBRHB010000343.1:0-5847 GCA_038223355.1 Chloroflexales bacterium | reverse complement strand
CTCAGCGCAAGCCGCTACCCTGTGCACGGAGGCGGTTGGCAGCTGGGAACGCCGCTCACGCCTGGCAGCTGGAATCTGCCGGCAGTTCTTACCACGCCGACAACCGGCGCAGAGCCTTCTGCAGAAGCTGTGCTGCCGCTGCCAACTATTACTGCGGTCCAGAGTTCGGCGCATAGTTGGACGTTGTACAACACAGGTATGCCGCTCACGATTGTACTTGCCGCAGGTTGGCTGATCTGGCTGCGCGTCAAGCGCGACTTATAAAAGGTTGGTGTCGTTTAGCGGTGCAGATACTGTTTATAATAGATAGATGCATTGTGTCCTCATTTCAACTTACGATGGCGGTCACCAACCTTTTGGACTCGCTTCACCCGCAGCGTGGCTGCAGGCGGCCGGTGCGACTGTGACGTGTCTCGATCTTGCCGTGGAAGCGCTGCCGCATACGACGATTGCGGATGCGGACTTGATTGCCTTTTATCTGCCGATGTATACTGCGACCCGCATCGCAGCCTCGATCATTCCGCAGGTACGGACGATCAACGCCGGGGCGCACCTGTGCTGCTATGGTCTTTACGCGCCCATGAATGAAGCTTTTTTGCGGGGGTTGGGCATTGCTACCATCCTGGGGGGTGAATTCGAGCAAGGACTGATCGACCTTGTAGCTGAGTTGGGTACAAAGCGGGAGCGCAGTGAACCGCAGGAGCAGCCACAACCGGTTATTTCGCTAGATCGCCAAGCGTTTCTAGTGCCCGAACGCGCCGCGTTGCCGCCACTAGCACGTTACGCATGGTTGCAGATGGGCGATGATATCAGGCGCACCGTAGGCTATACCGAGGCGAGCAGGGGCTGTAAGCACCTGTGTCGTCATTGTCCAATTGTGCCAGTCTATCAGGGCCGGTTCCGCATTGTGCAGCCCGAGGTGGTGTTGGCCGACGTTGAACGCCAGGTGGCGGCGGGTGCCCAGCATATCACGTTCGGTGATCCCGACTTCCTAAACGGTCCGCGCCATGCCTTGTCGATTATCACAACGCTCCACGAGCGGTTTCCGGACTTAACCTATGATGCGACGATCAAAATCGAACATCTGCTTAAGCATCGTGACTATCTGCCGCTGTTGCGCGCTACCGGCTGTTTGTTCGTGACGACCGCCGTTGAGGCCGTTGATGATGCGATCCTGGAGATCTTCGACAAACGCCATACATTTGCTGAGTTCAAGACGGTCGTTGCCCTGTTCCGGCAGGTCGGGCTGACACTCAATCCAACCTTTGTTAGCTTTACGCCATGGACTTCCCGACAAGGCTACCGTAGGTTCCTGGCTGCCATCAACGAGTTGGAATTAATCGACAACATTGCACCAATTCAATATGCTATCCGCTTGTTAATCCCGGCTGAGTCAAAGCTGCTTGAACTGCTGCAGGTGCAACAGCTCGTTGGCTCATTTGATGAAACAGCCTTGAGTTACCCATGGGTGCACCCAGATCCGGCGATGGATCGCTTATACAGCGAGGTCCGGCGCGTCGTCCAAGCCGCGCAGTCGCAGCACGCATCTCGTCAGGCGGTCTGGGATAGCGTGTGGGCACTGGCAACGGCCGGCGAAGCTCCCGTGAGATATGAGCAGCAAGCGTATGCCGGTACCGTATCCGGAGTGCGGCGCGCCCCGATCCCTTATCTTAGCGAGCCATGGTATTGTTGAGCAGAGCCTACTGAGGAGCAGGTTGCTCCTGAGCTGATTTAAAACGTTACACAAGAGATTGTTACATGGCTAACGCTGACCAGGCTGTGCGCCGCATCCTGCTGCTAACGACCGCGACCACCTATCGGACCCAGGCCTTTGCGGAAGCTGCCCTATGCCTTGATATTGAAGTAGTGACGGCGACCGATATGCCGTCCGAGCTTGCGGAGTTCTGGCATGAAGAGCTGGGTCTGCGCTTCAACGACCTTGATCAAGCGACCGAGGCGATCGTGGCCTTTGCAGCCACAAAGCCGCTCTGTGCGATCCTCGCGGTTGACGATAGCGGGAGCGTGCTTGCTGCGCGGGCCAGCGCGGCACTCGGACTGGCGCACAATTCGCCGGCAGCAGCCGAAGCGGCAAGAAACAAGTACCTGATGCGGACACTGCTGCACAAGGCCGGTGTTGCCTCGCCACCTTTCCAACTTTGTTCCACGGCTGACGATCCGCAGAAGCTAGCTCGCGAGGTGCGCTATCCGTGTGTCGTTAAGCCCCTGGAATTATCCGGGAGCCGAGGTGTTATACGTGCCGATGATCCGGCCGAGTGTGTCGTGGCCATCAAGCGGCTGACGAAGCTGTTGCATGCCCTTAACCCCGCCCACGAAGTGCAGTCATTTTTGATAGAAGATTTTATTCCCGGCTTTGAGGTCGCACTCGAAGGCTTGTTGGATGATGGGCAGTTACATGTGTTGTCCTTATTCGACAAGCCTGACCCGCTTGACGGCCCATTCTTCGAAGAAACGCTCTATGTCACCCCCTCGCGTCTCCCACCTGCCATGCAGCTTGCAATTGCTGCTTGTGCGGCCCAAGCGGCAGCGGCGCTTGGCCTCGCCATCGGCCCACTCCATGCCGAGTTACGCGTCAACGAGCGAGGGCCGTGGATTGTTGAATTAGCGGGTCGCTCGATTGGCGGCTTATGCTCGCAAACCTTACGTTTCGGTGAAGGCACATCGCTGGAAGAGTTAATCGTGCGTCAAGCGTGTGGCCTGCCATTGCCGGCACTTGAACGAGAGCAGCAGGCGCGGGGCGTGATGATGATTCCGATTCCGCAAGCAGGGATGCTCGCCTGTGTTGAAGGCGTGGCTGAGGCGGAGGCAGTAGCGGGTATTGAGGAGGTCGAGATTACGGCGCGGCTGTACTACCCGCTTGTGCCATTACCCGAGGGGGACAGCTACCTCGGCTTTATTTTTGCGCGGGGCAATACACCTGACGAGGTTGAGCAGGCTTTGCGCGAAGCACATCACCGCTTACACTTCGAGCTTAAGCCGAGCATTGCGCTGCTTCAACTGGCTTGATTATTTCTTTTGTTGTGGGGCAGGTGCACCCTTCCCTTGTTGCGGGGCAGGAGCGCCTTTGCCACCCTGACCGGGTGGGGTCCAGCCGGGCGGCATCTGCGCATCCGCACCAAAGAAGAATTGTTCCATTTGATCCATGATCAGTTTCCGTGCCGCCGGGTCGGCCATATTCAAGCCATAGTGATTCATCAGGATCGTTTCCTGGGCCGGCCACAGATTCCAGGCGGCCTGTGAAATATTGTCGTAGATGCGTTGTCCCATTTCACCAGGGAAGGGTAGTTTATCCAGTCCGGGCAATTCCCGGCCTAATTTTACACAGTTGACCATGCGAGCCATGCAGGAGCCTCACTTTATGCACATATGCCGTGTAGCTGTCACACCATCAGTACCGCAGCGGCCTAGTGCGATTATACTCGCTTTCACACAGCTAGGCACGTTCTATGCACCATAATGGTCTTCACCCATTGCGCATCATCTTCTTCGGCATGCCCTGTGCATTTTCGCTGTCTCCGCTCCACGCACTCCTGGCGAGTGAGCATGAGGTTGTCGGCGTGGTTGTGCCGGCACAGCGAACAATACTGACCGGGTCTGCGGTACCGATTCAAGCCATCACATCGCCGCTGCAGACCTCGTTTTTGCCCTTGGTTAGCCCGGACTCTACGCCGAGCCTAGTGCAGGTCGCCTGGGCGAATCAGCTGCCTGTTTGGGAGGTGCGGCGGCTTGCGGCACCCCAAACCCTGGCAACAGTTGCAGCACTAGAGCCGGACGTGGCCGTCGTTGCTTGCTTTTCGCGCCGGCTTCCACCCCAGTTGCTGGCTCTTCCCGCTTTCGGCTTCTTGAATATCCATCCATCCTTGCTGCCGGCCTATCGTGGACCGGCACCACTTTTTTGGACCTTCAGGGATGGCGTAGCTGCGACCGGTGTTACCCTGCATCGCATGGACGAGGGCCTTGATACCGGCCCGATTGCGATGCAGGCGCCGGTCAGCTTACCGGATGGTTGCTCCGGTTTAAACGCCGATTGGTTATGCTCAACACTTGGCGGCTCGCTCCTTGGGGGAACAATTGAAGGGCTCAGTACAGGCATGCTCGCATGCCATGCCCAGCCGTCCGGTGGCACATACGCACCCTGGCCGGAGGCTAAGGATTTTGTGATTAGCACGTCGTGGTCAGCCCAACGGGCCTATAATTTTATCTGCGGCACATTGGAATGGGGTCAAAGCTATACACTTGTGGTAGGTGGCGAGCAACTCTGCCTGCAAGCAGCCCTGGCATATGAACCTGACGGAGTCCTGGGCATCCCTTTTGTGCGGCTCGGTAACCGGGTACGCATCCAGTTTAACTTGGGCGTTCTCGAAGCTGAGCTGACCGATGCTTCGAAAGCGATTAACTTGCTATGATGTTCGCTGTGAATCAAACGCATCAGCCCGACCTCATATCCTGGGTCGTCTCTGCCAATGACCCACTGACGGATTTTCCGATTCAAAACCTGCCTTTCGGTGTTTTCCAAGTGCCGGGTGCCGAATCCTCACCGCAGGTGGGGGTCGCCATCGGTGACCAGATTGTCGATATAGCTGCTTGTCTACATGCAGGTCTGTTCAATGGTCCGGCACGAACTGCTGCGGAGGCCTGTACGGCCTCGACCCTGAATCCCTTAATGGCCATAGCCCCGGTGGCGCAAGCCGCGTTGCGGGAACAACTCAGCAACTTATTACGGCAGGATCATCAAGGTTCTGCGCATGACCGGATGTCCGGCGCGCGCTTGCTCGTGCCGATGGCTGAGGCCAAGCTGCTGTTACCGGTCGCTGTTGGCGATTACAGCGACTTTTATGCGTCGCTTGAGCACGCCACCAACGTCGGTCGTATGTTCCGCCCCGATAACCTGCTGCTGCCCAACTACAAATATGTGCCGATTGGCTATCATGGCAGGGCTTCTTCGATCATTGCAAGTGGTACGCCTATTCAACGACCATCTGGCCAAATGGTTGACCAACCGGCAACGGAGCCCACTTACGGTCCATGCAAAGCGTTGGACTATGAGGCGGAGGTGGGGATTTTTGTTGCGGCTGGCAATGCACTCGGCGAGCCAATTCCGATAGCGACTGCGACCGAGCATATTTTTGGGCTGTGTCTGCTGAATGATTGGTCGGCCAGGGACGTCCAGGCTTGGGAATATCAGCCACTCGGCCCGTTCCTGGCGAAAAGCTTTGCGACCACGCTCTCGCCGTGGATCGTGACGCTAGAGGCGCTCGCTCCCTTTCGTGGTCCGATATTGGCGCGACCGCCCGGTGATCCGCCGCCGTTGGATTATCTCGTGAGCAGTGCTGACCAACAATGGGGTGCCGTCGACTTAACACTCGAAGTCTTTATTACCTCTCGTCGGATGCGCGAGACAGGCCATGTGCCTCTTCGGCTTAGCCGGAGCAACTTCAAAAACTTGTACTGGACTATGGCACAAATGTTAGCCCATCAGGCCAGCAACGGCTGTAATCTGCGCCCTGGTGATTTGCTGGGTAGTGGGACCATCTCGGGAGCTGCGCATGATGAACGTGGTTGCCTGTTGGAGTTAACATGGCGTGGGGCCGAGCCACTGATGCTGCCGCATGGTGAGGTACGGCGGTTTCTCGAAGATGGCGATGAGATCGTGATGCGTGGCTATTGTGATCGTCCGGGAGCTAGGCGCATCGGCTTCGGGGAGTGTCGCGGAATCGTTCGAGGAAGCCCCGGCGTCGGGTATAATGGGACCTCGTGAGACTCAACCGGGCATCGTCATTATTCCTTCAAGAACGAGGCTGCTTCATGTTCAATGCGACGACGTCAAAG
>JBBRHB010000342.1:0-5848 GCA_038223355.1 Chloroflexales bacterium | reverse complement strand
CTCGGTCGGCGATATCTACGACCGCTACTTGGTACGGGTTGAAGAGATGCGCCAAAGTTACCGCATTATTCAGCAGGTGATCGAGCAGTTGCCGGATGCGAAGGGTGGCCATATCAACCCCAAAGTTAAGCAGCAGTCGCTTAGGCCACCGGCCGGCGATGCCTATGGTCGTGTCGAAACGCCGAAGGGCGAATTAGGCTTTTACCTCGTGTCGGATGGTTCGGGCAAGGCCTACCGCTATAAAATTCGTGCGCCATCTTTTATCAACCTCTCGGCCTTGAGCGATATGTGTCGTGGTCACAAGGTTGCTGATGTGGTTGTCATTTTAGGATCAATCGATATCGTGATGGGTGAGGTTGACCGATGAGCGTGGTCCCGGCATCAACATCCACGGCGCTTGACCTTCCGCAGGAAGGCGTGGTTGTCGTGCGCCGTAATGACAGCCGAATTCGGGCCGGACAAGGCATGGTTTCAGGCATGCTGCGTGTCGTTGCACATTTCGGTGCTTCGCTGGTGAAAGTCCAAAACTCCAAGCAGGACACGATGGGCATATTCACGGTGCAATACCCCGAAGAACGGCTATTGCTGCCCGAAGCCTCACGGCAAATGCCGATCCTTCTATATGAGGACAAAAGTGGTCAGGAGTTGTGTACCTCGTGCTTTCAGTGCGAGCGTGTCTGTCCGCCCCAGGTGATCCATATCACGCAAGCCAAAGACCCGACCACTGGCAAGCCGGTGCCGGCCGCCGAAGAGTTTATCATCGAGTATGACACCTGTATGTCCTGCGGCTATTGTGCTGAGGTGTGTCCTTTTGATGCGATCAAAATGGATCATGTCTACGAGCTTGCGACACCCAATCACATATCGATGGACGTCCATAAACGTGGCTTGAACCGGCCGATCTCCTACTACGACATGATCGCGCCGACGCTGTGGGGCCAAGTACGTGACCAGGCGCTCAAGAAGCTGCAGAACAACGTCAAGCGCCGTAGCGGCAATATTGGCGTCGCGCCGCAAATGCAGGGCAAGGTCGGTAAAGCTACAGCTGCCGCAGCACCACGAGCGGCTAACGGCGGGAGCACTGCACCGGTCGCTGCCAAAGCGCCGGCAGCCGCAGCCGGTAAGAGCATGTCAGCGGATAAGCTCGCCCGCCTCCAGGCTATCAGAGCTGCCAAGGCCGGCGGAGTAGTAGCAACTGTTGCCGAGGACGAGCCAACCGTTGTCCAGGCCGAAGCTGTCACGCCGGAAACGAGCACTGCAGCAGCTGTTACCGCCTCCGGACCGGTCGCCGCAATCGGCAAGAATATGTCGCCGGAAAAAGTGGCACGCCTAGAGGCGATTCGAGCCGGCAACTCGGCAAAGCACGGGGGTTAGAGCGTGTACGATATTTCACATTTTCTACTCAGTTGGACCGGTCAAAGCTGGCTGGTTACGCTGGTCGGCTATATTCTGACGACCACCATGATCCTGGTCGTGGGACCGGTCGGGATGATGTTGTTTACCTGGATCGAACGGCGCGGCATCGGGCTTATGCAAGATCGCAAAGGACCTAACCGCGTCGGGCCGTTCGGTCTCCTTCAGCCGATCTCCGAGGCAATTAAAACAATGACCAAGGAGGATATCACGCCGGTGGGAGCCGACCGCTGGGTGCACTTCCTGGCCCCCGTTGTCATGATGGCCTCGACCGTGCTGGCCTTCGCCGTCATCCCGCTGGGCAAGCTCTATCCCTCCCAGATCAACGTTGGTGTGCTGTTCATTATCGGCGTATCGGCCCTCCACACACTCGGCATGCTCATGGCCGGCTGGGGATCGAACAACAAATTCGCACTGTTGGGCGGCATGCGCGCCGCAGCCCAGATGATCTCTTATGAGATTCCGCAGGTCATGTCACTCGTAGTGATCGTCATGTGGGTTGGCTCGATGCGAGTGGCCGATGTCATTAACCACCAGAGCAACGGTGGCTTGAACCTGAACTGGCATATTTTCACGCCGGTCGGTGCCCTGGCCGCGTTGGTCTTTTTCATCTCCTCACTGGCCGAAGGCGAACGTACACCCTTCGATATTCCCGAGGCTGACTCCGAGATCGTCGCCGGCTATATGACCGAATATTCGGGCATGAAGTTCGCGGTCTTCTATCTGGCGAACTACATGACTAACCTCGCGATCTGCGCCGTCACCACTGCGATGTTCCTAGGTGGTGGCAACGGCCCGGGCACCAGCATTCCATATCTGGGTGGTTTGCTGGCGATCATCTACCTGATCATCAAGGTTGTGTTGTTGTTCTGGTTCATGGTCGTGATCCGCGCAACGGTGCCACGGCTGCGGGTCGACCAACTGATGAGTTTTGCCTGGAAGTTTTTGCTGCCTCTGGCACTCTTCAACATTTTTGCGATGGGCGTCTGGATCGCAATTACACAATGGGGAGCCGATAAAGGCTTTGGCTTCCTGAATAGCTTGGTTGGGCAGCCCGGCAGCGTGGCCCGCACCTTGACAGCCTTTGCAGTGACCCTCGTGCTTAATGCGATTGCCGTGCTAGGAGCCTTGGCCTTATACCGTGGGCGAACACGATCATATCTCGCGCAACAAGTGACTGCCGCTTAAGGAGGCCGAGGCCAGCAGCTAGGCTGCTGGTCTCCTTGTGTCTTGGTTGTGAGGGAGGGCTACAAAGCATGCGACGAGATCGAGTATTATTGGAGTGCGTAATGTCCTTGGGAGCGATATGAACCTGCCTAATATTGCGATAAACGTCGTCTTTTTCGCGCTTTCAAGCTTGATCTTGTTTGCCGGCTTCATGGTGGTATGGGTTAAGAATATTATTCACGCCGCACTGTGGCTGATTGCCTCGTTTGCGGGTGTGGCGGCACTGTATTTCCTGCTTGAGGCACCGTTCATCGGCGTTGTACAGATTCTGGTGTATGCCGGGGCAGTCTCGATTCTGGTGCTGTTTGCAATTATGTTGACCCGGCAAGTCACAGGGGAGGCCACGCGTCAGCTCTTTGAGCGCTGGTGGCTATCAGCCCTCGTGGCATTGGGCCTTTTGATCGTGATTGTACGCACCGTCAGCAATCCGGGGCTACCGACCGATGCCCACGGGAATACGCGCTGGCCACGCGCCGACCGGCTCGCACCCGCCGCGACGGCTCAAGTAGCTGCTACGGCGCAGTCCGCGACTGCTGCGACGGCGCAAGCGGCGAATGCCACTGCAACGGCACCTCGAACGGCCGCCACATTACCACAAGTCGCAGGCACCTTCGAGATCGGCCAGTCCTTTATGAAAGAATATTTGCTGCCGTTCGAGATTGCATCGATCTTGCTGCTGGTTGCTCTGGTTGGGGCAGTCGTGATCGCCTTCGAAGAGCGTAGCCGTCGGCGCCGCGTCCTGACTTTAGCAGAAGAAACAGCTCTGCGTCGTTCCCTCAAAGGGGCCGGATTGGTCGCGCCGCTCACTGCCATTCCGGGGCCGGTTGATCAAGCTCCCGCCAGCACGAGTGGCATAAATACCGATAGCACAGAACGCAGATAAGGAAGATACATGAACAACATCGTTACGGCTGTACCGCTTGAGTATGTGCTGACGATCGCCGCCGCCTTGTTCTGCCTCGGCTTGTGGGGAGCGCTCTCGCGAAGGAACACTGTTGGTATCCTGATGGCCATTGAGCTCATGCTGAACGCGGTCAATATCAACCTGATTGCCTTCTGGCGTTACCTGGAGCCACAGCGTACGAGTGGTTTGCTGTTCACCATCTTTGCGATTACGGTTGCCGCAGCCGAAGCAGCCGTCGGCCTCGCGATGGTGATCGCCGTCTACCGCACCCGCCTGACGATCAACGCCGACGAAATCGACACATTGAAGGGCTAAACCATGACTTTTTTCGACTGGGCTTGGATGATCCCGCTCCTGCCCTTACTGGCCTTTGTGGTGATCACCTTCTTTGCACCGATCTACAAGGATAAACGTACAACGGCGATCATTGCGGTTGTGCTGATGGTGATTGCTACCATTATCGCTTGGGGCATTCTGCTGCAAGGAGCCCGCAGTGGCTTTGGCCCGGCCCCTGCCGAGGCGCAAGCGAGCGGTGGCACAGCCGGCTTCCGAGGCTTTGGGGGTGCCTTTACTCGCAGCTTCGACTGGGCTCCCACCGGCAACAGCGTCTTGCGTATGGGTTATCTTATCGATGCCCCCGTTGCGGCGATGCTCGCGATGGTGACGCTGGCTGCGACCTGTATTCATTTGTTCTCGGCTGGCTATATGGCCGAGGATCCGCGCTTCGCACGCTTTTTCTCCTTTATTGCGTTGTTTACTGCCTCAATGCTCGGCATGGTACTGGCCGACAACCTGCTCCTCTTCTTCATCTGCTGGGAGTTGATGGGCCTCTGCTCGTATTTACTGATCGGCTTCTGGTATTACAAACCCTCGGCCTATATGGCGGCGCGAAAAGCCTTTATCACCACGCGCATCGGCGACGTAGGCATGATGCTCGGTCTCTTTTATCTATATCAAAGATCAGGCTCGCTGACCTTTGGCACAGCCGCCGGCCAGGTCTTCGACCCGGCTTTCTTAGGACAAATTAGCCAGCAAACAACGACTTTTGGCCTGAGCGTGGCCGCCGCAATTGCCCTGCTTATTTTTATGGGCACCGTGGGTAAGTCGGCGCAATTTCCGCTGCACGTGTGGCTACCGGACGCTATGGAAGGCCCAACACCCGTCTCGGCGCTGATTCATGCGGCGACAATGGTGGCGGCCGGCGTGTTCCTGGTCGCGCGGACCTATCCAATCTTTATCGCCGGCAGCACAGATACCAGCAGCATCCACGCGCTCACGGTCGTCGCGCTGATTGGTGCCTTTACCGCTATTTTCGCCGCGCTCATTGCGGTCGCTCAATTCGATATTAAACGTATCCTGGCCTACTCGACGTTATCGCAGCTTGGCTTTATGGTTGCAGCGCTCGGGATGGGCGGCTGGGTCGCGGGTATGTTCCATCTGCTGACGCATGCCTTCTTCAAGGCGCTCCTATTCTTGGGCTCGGGCTCAGTGATTCACGGGATGGAAGCGACAGTCGGTCATGATTCTCGCAACTCACAAGATATTCGTAACATGGGCAATCTACGCCGCTTTATGCCCCGTACCTACTGGCCCTATATGATCGGGTATTTGGCGTTGGCCGGTGTGCCATTATTTTCCGGCTTCTTCTCTAAAGATGAGATTCTGGCGGGTGCTTTCGGTGTAGGCTTCGGTAGGCAGGCCGGGGTCGTGAGTCCACTGACTGGCCAGATTGTCTATATCTTGCTAACGATCGCCGCGTTTCTGACGGCCTTCTATATGACGCGCCAGATTGTGGTTGTCTTCTTCGGCAACTTCCGCGGTCACCAACCACGTCCGCTGGCTGCCACGGCCCCCAGCGAAAAGGTACCGGTCGTCAAAACTGGTCATGACGACCTCGGGACGACTAGGGAAGACGACGATCATACTGCCGCGATTTATGGTGACCATAAAACCCATGACCCGCACGATTCACCGTGGACGATGCTCGCACCGTTGTTCGTGCTGGCGATCTTTGCCTTTGGGGCCGGCTATGCCAACTGGCCCGGTTTGTTTGGTATTCACGGTGGCTGGCTCTCACACTTCTTTGCACAAGAGGAGGGCGGCTTCAATGTGGTTACCACCGGTATCGCGACGCTGCTCGCCTTCGCCGGCATCTTCCTGGGCTATGTGTTGTACCGACCGGCCTTCGTTCACGCGACCGATGCCGATCCATTAGAACGGATGATGCCCGGGCTCTTCCGCATTCTTAACAACAAATTCGGTGTTGATGAGTTTTATGGCGCGACCATCGGTCGCTTGACCGAC
>JBBRHB010000341.1:0-5857 GCA_038223355.1 Chloroflexales bacterium | reverse complement strand
GGAACCCATGGCAACAACGGACTATGAAACGATTCTGCAAGAGGCGCAGTTGCTACCGCCGGACGAGCAGCAGCGTCTGGTCGACGCGCTGCGTCAGTTGCCTGGTGCGCGCGTGATCGACACGGCAACACTGAGGACACTGCTTGCCCAGGGCCTGGGACAGCCACGATCGCTTACATCAGCAGAACAGAGCGCTATCGACACGTGGTTCGCGAAGACAGAGGAACTGGCGCGCCAGATCGGCGCAACCTGGAACGATCCGGGCATCAGTGCGGTCGACGCCGTGCGTGACCAGCGGCGCGACCGCACTGATGACCTGGGATCGTGAGCAGATCGAGCGCGGCGGCCAGGTGGTAAGAGTCCAGCGTCCGGATGGGTCTTAGGGGGCACGGCAGCAAGATGCTGCGAATAGCAGAAGATCGATCTTCTTATCGCGCTATCAGACTCCCGCAGATGAGACAAACTAACCCTGAGTCCTCTGCTGTATCTGGGCATCGATATCAGCATCGGTCGCTTGCACCGGCTCCATATATAGGCGTGCCCAGCTGATGGAGTTATTCTGAACTCCCAAGATGGTCACCCCCCGCATTTCCATGCGGTGTCCATCAACACGTACCCCCTGCCACCGCCATTCCGCCCAGACCGTGTCACCACTCACAGCAGATGAGAGCAATTCCGAATGAAAATCCGGCATAGCTTTAAAGATCGTGGTCCAATTCTTCCGCACTTGCTCTCGCCCCTCGAAGCCGACGTTCGGATGGAGCGGCTGTTCGCTCTGATAGTCGAGAGCGAAACAATTCACAAAGCTTCGAGGTCGTGTTGGTTCTGCGCTGCTTGCATGCGCTGAAGGATAGAGGCCGGCTCGCCTGATGTCTGCGATTCCGTCATAACTCCTCCAAGTACGTTCCGGTGGCGCGTCGGCCCGAGAAAAAGGCAGAATGTGATGCACCGTCGAGAGGTGCAAGTGTACACCTAGCAGCCCATGCCGTCGACTTGCCAAAGCTGAGGGCGACGGTGTCATAATGCCGGCACAGGTGGCACTCAAGAACATCCCGCATTATACACCGGGTAAGGTGACGGCGTTAGGGCCTCCCTCACGCGTCGCCTGACCGTTGGGCGGCACGAAACAGGACCAGCGATTGCTACACTGCAGCGCATTTCGGCTTATCGTGATACGGGTTCCACCACTGGCGCCCGTTCTACCTGCTCGGACGCATGAAAAACACCGGTAATGTTGCCCTGCTGTCGACAATAGAGTTGACTGATAGCGAGCCATGGCTCTCATTCGATCCTCTTCGCGGAATGCGAGCGAAGATGCTAGTATTCAGCGGCCCGACCCTTATCGTCAATAGCGATATATCTGAGTGAGCGCTTCGTTTTGAAGCGCGGCTCCTTCCCTATGCCCTCGCTCTCACGCCAGCGCAACCGCCCACCAAGGAACAGTCATGAAACTCTTTCCACGCTATCGCAGGCCCGGCTTGGGCACAATTCTCGGCACGATGCAGGCCAAACGTCACATCAGCCGGCACTACAAGCTCGCGTACTGGCAGCATCCGATCCAGACGCCGGTCAATAACGCCAAACGGCGAGTTTTGCGTAAGGCCGGCTACTACTCCGACCCAATGAAGTTCCTCCGCTGGATGCTCCGTCTCGGCCTCTAGCACGACCTCCCAGCAACCGCGCCGAAGCCGACCAGCCGTCGAACGAGCTCATTGATCGTCTCATCAAGCGGTGGCCACGGGAAGCGCGGTCGATCCATCCTCAGCAGTACCAGTCCATGCAGCGCCGCCCACAGCATGGTCGCCACTCGCACCGGATCATTACCTGGGCGTGCTCCCCTCTTTTCCTGACAGCGCTCAATGCTGTGGATCAGCGTCTGCAACGCCCAATACGTGGGCGACATCGCCACATCATATGCCAGTGTCGGCGGCAGATCCGGTCCGAACATCAGCCGGTAGCGGCCAGGATGCGCCAGTGCGAACTGGCAATAGGCACGGACGCGCACCAGCAGGGCCTCCTCCGGATCATCGATCTTCTCGCTGGCCGCGTCCCGCGCGACGTTGAGTTCGGTGAAACCGCGCTCGACCAGGGCGACCTTCAGGTGGTCGACGTCGGGGAAGTGCAGGTACACCGAGGTAGCGGCGATACCGGCCTGCTTCGCCACCCCCCGCAACGAGAGCTGCCCGGTGTCGTGTGACTCGGCCAGGAGGAACTCGGCGGCCGCCATAATCTCCTCCCGCAAGCGCTCCCCTTGTCCCCGCGGATTGCGCAGTCGTCTGGGTTCCGCTTTAGGGTTCGCCAACCTCTTATCCATCGCCTTGCCTCCGTCGACCGCTCATAACTGCTTCTTGACAGTATACCTCACACTTGTTAGGATACGTTTGTAAGGCTACATATGTATACTTACAAACGTTCAGAGGGGAAATAGCCAGCTATGAGAGAAGCAGCTAGCATGAAACGACGACCAGAAGTGACGAACGCTGCGACCCACTTGATACCCTGGTGGGTAGCGACGATCGTGATCATCGGTGCCCTGCTCACAGCGACTGGTGGGATTCTTGCCCTGGTGCGCCCAGAAATGCTCCTCGATCCGGGCCAAGCCATGAACCAAGCAGCGCACGTCTACGCAAGCTACCTTGTCTCGCGCAATCTGGCCATCGCCATCATGCTGGTTGTGATGCTGGCCCTCAAGTCTCGGCAGATGCTAGCAAGCCTTATGCTGCTCGCTGCCCTTGTCCAGGGGATCGATGGAGTGGTGGACGCTACAACCGGACGGCAGGCACTGCTTCCCATCGTTGTCCTTTTGGCCGTCGCCTTCCTGCTTGGCTCCATCCGGCTGCGTCATTGAAGGTGGCATCTCGCTATGTTAGGCGTCGTCCACAATAACATAGTCCGGTTCTGGATCGCTTACAAACTGCACCACCTGAATATCAGTTAACCCAAGTAGCCACGCCTTGGCGAGCCGATGGCCGCCATCCATAAGCCCACCGTTTGCGGACAGAATGATCGGATAGCTTAAATCGGCATCCCAAATACGTTGCGCATGCTGGGCGACGGCTCGGCAGGTCGGAATGTGGCTTGACCCGAACCAGCAATCCTGATCTAGTTCGGAGATATCCGCGACGGCCATCATCCGTATGGGCAACTCACGGGCGAGGTGCCAGAGATGCTCGGTATACCACACGGCTCGACCCGCGGCCACTCGCCGTGAATGTTTCTCTGGCATGGCTTCCCCTCTTACCACCGGATTTCATACGTGCTCCACACCCAACGGCGCTTCCTGCACTGACCCGCTTATCATGGTCACAACCATGATCGCGGCAAAAAAACACAGTATGGTGATGAATGTGAACATGATGAGTGTACCGAGATGATCGCCGGTCAGACTAGCACCCCCAAGGCCAATCAACAGCAGCAGTGCCTGCATAGTATTCAATGTTCCGAGGACCCGTGCTCGGAACCTATCCGCAATTCCTTGTTGAAGCAGCGTTTGCAGCGGTACGTAAATGCCCATCGCCATCGGTCCCATCAACCCTGCCAACAGTACAATCGTTAGGAAGGTGGTGCTATGAGCGGTGCCAAGCCAGCACAGGCCCAACAACACCAGACTAACCGTAACAAGCTGTGTTGGTCGCATAAACCGCCCAAGCCGCGCCACGAGTACCCCACCGCCCAAGCCGCCAATTCCCTGGGCCGTGACCATCCAGCCAAACTCGCGTGGTCCGCCATGCACTACGGTCGTAACGAAAGGAACCAACATTACCCGGATAATGCCCTGCCCAACCATGAGCATGCCCATCACCAGAAACACTCCACTGATCCAGCGCTCTCGCTGTACAAGCTGTAGTCCGGCTCGGAGGTCATCCCACACGGAGATCCACACTGCCCTGAGTCCTTCTGGCCTAAGGCCATGATTGGGCTCAGGAGCCGGTGCCAGCACCATACATCCAATGAGCAGCGCCGACATGAGATAGGACACAATGTCCACAACAACGACGCCTCGAAACTGGAACAAGCTCGCAAGCAGCCCTCCTAGCGATGGTCCAAGCACGCTCGTCAGCTGTCCCTGGAGTGCATCCAGTGCATTAGCATTCAACAGTTGCTCCTGCTCAACGGTTTGTGGGAGCAATGCCCCACGTGCCGGACCGAAAAATTGCCCGATTGATGACTCACAAGCCGCAACCATATACACGATCCATAACTGTGTCGAAGACGTGACCATGAGGAGTGGCACCAACACCACGACTCGCAGCAAGTCCGCAACGATCATCGTCGCTTGCCGGTTCCAACGGTCGGCAAAGACCCCAGCAACTGAACCAAGCAGCAAGGACGGGAGGATCTGAGCTATGAACATCACTCCGGTACTCAAGGCTGAGCCAGTCAAGCCATATGTGTAAAACGGCAGCGCAATGAAGAGCACCATGTCCCCCAGCCCGGATAGGCAACCACCCCACCAGAGCAAAGCAAAGTTACGCTGGCGGAGAAGCCTGCCCATGATGACCTCCGGTTATCGATATGCCTCTTGCTCCGACTCTTCCCGTTCAGTATGGGACCGCACATCTTCGCAAGAGTGAGCCATTGATGCATATTATAGAGGAACGTGGAAAAACTACTCGTGGTTGATACCTATACAACCTTCTTTACGTTGCCTTTTGCTCAGGCTGCGGTCGAACGACATGGCCTGCATCTCATAGTCTACAACCCAGAAACCGAGGAGCTCGTGCGATGGACACTCTAAGCTACTATCGACAGCAAATTCAACAGTTGCTCCAAGAATACAGCCAGTACGTCCCGACATATGGACAGTATGAAATGGAGCAAGTTATTGATTCCGTCCACGACCACTATGAACTGCTGACCGTCGGCTGGGATGCAAATGAACGCGTGCACGACTGCATTGTCCATCTCGATATCAAGGACGGTAAGATCTGGATTCAACACGATGGCACCGAGGAAGGAATTGCCACCCGACTGGTGGCATCCGGGATCCCAAAAGAGGATATTGTCCTTGCATTTCATTCCCCGTACAAACGGCAATTTACCGGATTTGCGACGGGGTGATGGCTATCGCTCAGTCATCTGGCACTGGGCCTCAAGCTCCTCAATCATTGCCTGTGCAAGTGGAGAGCATGTGTATGCTACGCACCACGCTAATTGCGATTGTCCAAGGATTGCAAGATGCGGCCAATCAGCAGAACTTTCTGGTATCTTAGACGCCATGGTGCCCAACGGACCGTGACCGGTTCCTCAAGCAGGAGATAGGCGATGAAGTACGGGCTTGATATTCCCATTAATGGAGATTATGCCAACCCAAGTCAATTAGCACTCTTAGCAGCGGAAGCTGAGCAGGCGGGCTGGGATGGCTTTTTTGTGCAGGACGTGTTTGTCGGCAACGACCCGATCATTGATCCCTGGATCACCTTGGCTGCCATTGCGATGCAGACACACCACATCAAGCTTGGGGCGTTTCTGACGCCCTTAGCCCGTCGGCGGCCCTGGAAGGTTGCGCGCGAGACCGTCACCTTAGACCATCTCTCGAATGGAAGACTGATCTTTGGAGCAGCATTGGGCTGCCAGGCGAGCGATTTCACGGCCTTCGGTGAAGAAGCAGACGCCAAAATTCGTGGCGAAAAGCTGGATGAGGCGTTGCACATCCTCAGTGCAGCCTGGACCGGCCACCCGGTGAGCTTTCAAGGCAAACATTACGAGGTCAATGATATAACGTTTTTGCCCATGCCGGTGCAGATTCCCCGTATTCCGGTGTGGGTCGCCGGAGGCTGGCCCCATCGCAAACCGTTGCGGAGAGCTGCGCAGTGGGACGGTCTGTACGCGATGACCGTCAATCAAGTGACGAACG
>JBBRHB010000340.1:0-5873 GCA_038223355.1 Chloroflexales bacterium | reverse complement strand
CGATCCTGCCAGCGTAACGCTGGTGGCGGTCACTAAAACGCATCCGGCGCGGATCGTCGCTGCAGCGTTGGCAGCGGGTGTGAGCGACGTGGGCGAAAACCGGGTGCAAGAGGCCGAAGAGAAAAGCGAGTTGCTGGCGCCTGAGCGCGCCCGGCTACGGTGGCATTTGATCGGGCCGTTGCAGCGCAATAAAGCGCGTAAAGCCGCCGCTGTGTTTAACATGGTGCATTCGGTCGATAGCCTGACGCTGGCCGAAGCGCTAAATCGGCATGTTGAGGCCGACTCATTGGTCGGCCTCCGGCGCTTGCCGGTGCTGCTGCAAATCAGCTTGGCCGGTGAGCCTCAGAAGGCGGGCTTTGTGCTGCATAACGGTCTGCAAGATCAGGCGAAGGTCCCTGCCTTCTTCAGCGCTGTCGAAGCGATCATTGAGTCGCCGCACCTGGAGGTGCAAGGGCTCATGACCGTACCGCCCTTCGATCCTGATCCTGAGGCGTCGCGCCCTTATTTTGCGCAGCTACGCGAACTGCGAGAGGACTTGGCACGGCGCTACCCCCACATTAACTGGCAGCATCTCTCGATGGGCATGAGTGGTGATTTTCCCATTGCCGTCGAAGAAGGTGCTACGCTGGTGCGGGTCGGATCGGCGATCTTTGGTCCGCGCGACCGAAGCCTCTAAGCTAGCGAGTGCTTCAGGCGGCTGCGTTCGCCGCGCCCTGCTCAACCTGCCGGTAATGTGGGACCGGGAGGTCAAGTACAGTGCGGAGGCCGGGTCGAGCGCTGACGATGGCCGGGATTGCACGGCTCACCAAGCTTTCTGTGGCCAAGTCACCATGAATTCCACCCCGGATCAACATATCGATGGGTGGTACACCGTCAATATGGACGGCATCGTAGGTTTCTTGGAGGCCCACCGCCGTGCGCCAATCCAACTCGATCACCGGCCGCCGTTCAATAACGCCATGCGCCCATTGATGAATGCCGGCAACTTGGCCCGGCGCGACGCTGACATAGGGCGTGTTGACCCACGACTCGGCGATGATCGGCTCCATGCCATCAACGATGTGATCAAGCTGCCAACCGATGGCCGAAGCGATCATATGCAGCGATTGATGTAGCCCCACATGCGGGGTCGTGCGTTGGCGCGCCCAGTCGCGAAAGGCACCGTGCTCAATGCCGGCACCGATACGGCGTTGGAGTGTCCAGCGGCGCGTACTGGCATTGACGGAACGGGTCACCGAGATATGCCGGACAGTACTGCAGGGGCTGGTGAGGAGCAGTGGCAGTAAGTCCATCGCAAAGCCGGGGTTGATGCCAACACCGAGGACTGCTACGCCCGCCGCACGCGCCATCTCATCGATAGCTGCAGCACCACCGGGTGAGTCGGCGTAGGGATAGATCAGCTCTTCACAGGTCGAAACAACATGGGCATGCGCCTCCATACAGGTTCGCAGATCGGGGAAGATGTTTTGAAGGAGCGAAGCCGTAGCGATGACGACGACATCCGGATGGGCTTGGCGTAGAACTGCCGGCGCGTCTCCGCGCACCCGGATGCCAAGCGGTTGCGGGAGCCCGATTACTTCGCCGAGGTCAGCTCCGATCTTCCGCTCATCTTGCTCGATGCCGCCGACGAGTACAAGGTTAGGGTGTTGAGCGATCAAGCGTGCGATATTAACCCCGATTGCGCCCAGTCCAAACTGCACGATACGTAGTGGCCGTTGCAACATAGTATCCTCCTTGGGTGAATGCGCTGCCAGTGGAAGCTGTCCATGGATGACGGACTTCCCTGGTACCATAAGCATACACCCGCCGGCAACGGTTGGAGTTATTTGCTATAGCGTCGTGCGAGCTCGCTCCATACTTCTTCGATGGGTAAGCCCTGCTGAGCGAGCAAGACCCAGGCGTGGTAGATCAGATCGGCCAGCTCATAGCGTAGCTCGGCATGATCGCCCTTCATCGCACCGATCACAACCTCAGTCGCTTCCTCGCCGACCTTTTTAGCGATACGGTCAACCCCACTGTTAAGCAGTTTGACCGTATACGAACCTTCGGCCTGATCGACCTTGCGCTGTGCAATGAGATCAACGAGTTGTGTCAGGATCGCACTGGCGGGTGCAGTGGTTGCGGCCTCGCCGGCCAGTGTTGTGCTGAAGCAGGAGCGACTGCCGGTATGGCAGGTCGGGCCTGCCGGCTCAGCGAGGACCAGTAGCGTGTCGCCGTCGCAGTCGGGCCGTAGTTCGACCAAGCGCAACACATTGCCGCTGGTCGCACCTTTCTGCCAGAGTTCACGCCGGGACCGGCTCCAAAACGTGACAAGGCGGGTGGTCGTGGTTTGCTCCAACGCCTGGGCGTTCATATAGCCCAGCATGAGTACTTCGCCCGAGCGCGCATGCTGCACGATCGCCGGCAGCAGGCCATGGTCGTCAAAATGGAGATTCATATAAGTTACGGGCTGTATCCGGGCGCAGACCTTGATAAAGATGTAGCTGCGCCCGGGATAGCAACGGCTCCTCAGCTAGTGGCGAAAATGCCGGGTTCCGGTAAAAAGCATTGCAATGCCGTGTGCGTTGGCCGCCGCAATCGTTTCTTCGTCGCCCTGCGAGCCGCCAGGCTGGACGATAGCGATGACGCCAGCGTCGGCGGCGGCCTCGACGCCGTCGGCTTTAGGAAAGAAGGCATCAGAGGCTAGTACGCTCCCACGAGCGCGCTCGCCGGCCTTCCGCACGGCCAGTTCGACCGAATCGACGCGCGAAGGTTGTCCGGCTCCCATCCCGACCAACGTCTGGTCCTGCACAAGCACGATGGCATTGGACTTAACGAAGGTACACGCTTTCCAGGCGAATTGCAAGGCGCGCAGTTGCTCGGGCGTGGGGCGGGCGGTCGTTGCGATATGCCATGTGGAGGAGGTGTCGCGCGTTGCATCGTCAGCTGCTTGGACCAATACGCCACCACTGACACGGCGCAGATCACGGCCCGGCTCCCAGGGCCGCTCCATATCGACTTCCAAGACACGCAAATTGGCCTTCGCCCCAAATACAGCCAGCGCCTCGGGTGTATAGCCCGGCGCAACGATGATTTCATAGAAGTATTTAGCCAGGGCACGGGCCGTCGGCTCGTCTATCGGCCGGTTAAAGCCGACGATGCCGCCAAACGCTGACACAGGGTCACCGCTTCGTGCTGCCGCATGTGCGGTGATAAGATCGCCAGCGGTCGCCAGACCGCAGGGGTTGGTGTGCTTAATGATCGTCGCGGTCGGGTCGGCGAAGCTGCGAACGATCTGTAAGGCACCGTCGGCGTCAAGGATGTTGGTGAATGAAAGCTCTTTGCCCTGATGCTGACGTGCCCCGGCAATCGTGCCGCGCACATCACGGTCGTCACGATAAAACGCTGCCGGTTGGTGCGGGTTTTCGCCATAGCGTAGCGACTGGGCTTTCTGGAAGGCCAGCGCCAAGGTTTGAGGGAACTCCTCGATCGTCAAGTAGGCGGCGACCGCACTATCATAGGCAGCAACATGCGCGAAGGCTTTGGCGGCCAGCGCGCGGCGTTGTTCGAGCGCAACCGGTCCACGTTGCAAGCTAGCGAGGAGTTCATCATAGTCGGCAGGATCGACAACGACCAGGACATCCGGAAAGTTCTTGGCGGCAGCGCGAATCATCGTCGGTCCGCCGATGTCGATGTTTTCCAGCGCATCGGCAAGTTTGACACTAGGGTCGGCGATAGTTTCGCGGAAGGGGTAGAGGTTTACGACAATCAGATCGATCGCCGTCATACCTTGAGCATTTAACTCCGCAACATGCTCGGGCCGGTCACGGCGGTGCAGAATTCCGGCATGTACGGCCGGATGCAGCGTTTTGACCCGCCCATCAAGAATCTCGGGAAAGGCGGTCAAGACACTAATACTTTGGGCCGCAACGCCGCCCGCTTCTAGGACCCGCAATGTGCCGCCCGTCGAGAAAATCTCGACACCGGCTTCCTGCAAGCCCCGTCCGAGCCGTACAACGTCTCGTTTGTCGGAAACACTAATAATCGCGCGCATCCCACGACCTCCACTGGAAACACAAAAGGCTGCCGCGGTAGCGGTAGCCCTGAGCCCAGGCGAGCGACTGCATGTTGCCAGTACGAACTCCCCTGTGGTGATCCACATCTCGCCAGTTGTTCGTACATCGTTCAGTTACACGATGATTATATGCGCTTCGGGCGGTGAGTCAACCTGAAGTTCGGCCGGTCCAGCCACGGTGCTAGGATATGCCGATAGAACATGCGTTGAACATAGCCCAATGCCAGCGCTACGCGCCGCCCTCGGCTTCGCGCTCGAACGCCTTTTCGCCGCCAACACGAGCTGCTAGACGCCCTAATGTGATGAGCACGGCAACGGCGATGATAGTAGCGAGAATCGCATAAGTATATAAGCCAACGAGGCTATCATCTCTACCAAGAATGAGCTTAAGCGTAGCTTTAATCGCGTCGTTCCAGGCGAGCGCCGCAACTAGGCCTAACGAGGCGGAGGCAAGAGCGATCATGGTTTGGATAAATATACGAGGGTTCATTAAGAGCGTCCTTTCTATGAGCGTATATGCCAACGAATCGCAAGATGCTGAACGCCATTCCACGAGTCAATATTCCGACGGTCAACTAGCTGCCGCCACAGCGGCAGTGCAGAAGGCACAGCGGTGGGCAGCGACAGGGATCTGACTGAGGCATTCGGGGCAAGCACGGGTTTTGGGTGCCGCCGGTACTGTGGGTGTGAGGCGCTCCATGATGCGGTTCATTGGTGTGACGACGAAGAAGTAGACGACTAAGGCGATGATGATAAACGAGATTAGCGCGTTAATGAAGTCGCCGATCAAGAATTTGCTGTTGTTGATCGTAAAGCTGAGTGCCGAGAAATCGGGTTTGCCGCCGACCGCTGCGATGAGCGGTGTGATGAGATCCTTCACGAGGGCTGTGACTACTGCCCCAAAGGCAGCACCAATGACGACGGCGACGGCTAGATCGAGGACGTTTCCTCTGATCACAAATTTCCTGAAGCCTGCGAACATGTCTGAGCCTCCTTACTACGTTAGCGACTGGGACGGTAGTCCGGCTGTGAGATGTGTGGGCATTGGGATTACCGCTATTGTAGAATAAGACGGCGTGGCATGCAAATAGTCACAAGGCGAGCGGCGGCCGTTTTGTTCAACAGATGAAGCTCCCGTTAGAGGTGTCCAATGGGAGTGAGACCACAACGGAGGGCAGCGTTGTTATTCCTAACCAACTCTTGCTGGCATCGCTGGGGCAAGTGGCGGCGAGTGGAAGTGCCGGCGAGCAGTCACCGCCGGCCTGATGTAGATAGCACTTACTTCGCGAGCGTAGCGAGGTGATCGCGTAGCCCAATGCCGAAGTTCGTCGGCGTTCCTTTGTAGTCGGTGATGAGCGCGGGGAACTTACTGCAATCTTGGACATCCCATGCCCAGCCCAGGTAGCCAACATTATGGGCGTCGAGCCAGTTCATGGCGATGTCCAAAAAACCATGACCGCAATCGTTCTCGCCCATTTCACCCGCTACTACGGGGATCTTCTGAAGCACCGGTGCAAGTTGTGTATCATAACAGTATGTCCCACTACACGCGTTAAAGTTATAAAGGTGCCAACTAGCTACTAGATTAGCCTGGGGGTCATTTGGCTTGTTGCTTAGCCATTCCGTAAGATCATTGGCATACTCCAAGCCGCCGAGCATCAAGATATTGGGCGCACCTGTCGCACGCACCGCTGTCACCAGCGTCTGCATGCCGGCAGCGTTGTATTTGGAGTGGTCCGCAAGCTCGGCGCAGTTGCCACCATCCCGCCAGCATTGCCAAGTAACATCGTGCGGTTCGTTATACAGGTCGAAGATCACG
>JBBRHB010000339.1:0-5885 GCA_038223355.1 Chloroflexales bacterium | reverse complement strand
AAACTGCGGAAAAGCGAGGCGATGTATATGCGACTGCCGGATTTCCACAGCGGCGTGGAGCAAGAGCTTCGTCACTGGTTCCGGATGATCCGGGCCGAACGCACCCGTGACGAGCGTTGGGCTGCACTTAGCCAACGGATTGCGGCACACGAGCAAGTACACGCCAAGTGGACTCCTCTGCCCCAGCGACGGCGCGAATACCGAGGTGTCACGTTCATGATGCCATGGGGCATATGGCCACGCTTCATTGGATGAGGGCACGGAGAGCCTCATGTGATGACGGCATAATTGAGGAGGCATAGGCAGCACTGTATTTACTCTACGCCGGACCATTTTCCTCATCCGCTCGGATTGCGCGGCGTCAGAGCGTCCGTTGATGGATCATTCAAACTCATTACAAGGAGCACAGTTCAAGATGAACTTGCGACGTTTACACCATTCATTCGCGATCACCTTGCTGCTGACACTGATGGGTGCCATTCTGGCAGCCTGCGGTGGCACGGCCACCACGCCGGCCACCACTGCTGTTACACAGGCTACTACAGCGGCCACATCCGGTGGAGCAGCGGCAACAACGCCTCCCGCCGCTACCACAGAAACCATGGCCGCGATGACCACGACGGCAGCCGAAGCAGCGACTACAGCAGCTGCAGTAACCGCGGCGGCCACAACCGCAGCGACGACGGCTGCAACCGATACCAGCACTGCGGCGTCTGCTACCGGTACGACGGCTGCTACGACTAGCGATCTGACCGGCAACATCTTGCGTATCGGTGCACCGACCTTCCCCGACTCGCTCGATCCGCAGGCCGAGTCATTTTCGAATGAGATCCCTTATAGCCAGTTGGCCAATGAGGGCCTGACCCGCTTAGACAAAGGCCTCAAGACTGTCCCAGGGGCTGCTGAGAGCTGGGAGTACAACAAGGACGACACGGCGATTACCTTCACCCTTCGCTCGGGCTTGAAGTATAGCGACGGTTCCCACCTCAAGGCCAGCGACTTCGCCCACGCCGTCTACCGGACGGCCGACCCCCGCAACCCGGGTGACTATGCCAGCTCCTTTGACATGATCAAGGGTGCCACTGAGCTACAATCGGCCGCCGTGCCGACGGATACCGCCAAGATTCCCGACCTGCGTAAGGCTATGGGCGTCAAGGTGATTGACGATACACATATTAGCTTCCAGTTCACCCAGCCAACGCCCTACTTCCAAACGATCGCTTCGACCTGGATTATGTTCCCGACCAAAGTCGATTGGGGCGATGCCAAGGGTGACAACTGGTGGCAGACGGCCAGCAATCACCTCAGCAATGGTCCCTTCGTATTCTCGAAGATTGACACGCAAGGCGAGGTGCTTGAGTTCAAGCCCAACCCGAACTACTGGGGCGACAAGCCCAAGGTCGATGGCGTCTCGGTTCGCTTCATCAAAGATCTGTCGGTCGGGCTCCAGGCCTATAAGAACAATGAGATCGACATCTTTGGGCCAGATCCGAACGACATTGCCGATCTCAAGGCTGACCCTGAGTTGGGCCAGCAATATCATGAGAGCGTAGGCTCCTGCACGTTAGAAGTCGAGTTCAACCAGGCCCGCAAGCCATTCGATAACAAGAACGTGCGCGAAGCCTTCGCCTACGCCCTTGACCGTGACGCCTTTATTCGCGACGCGCAAAAAGGCACCTACGTCAAGACGCTAGGCTGGATTCCCCCGGGCTTCCCCGGCTACGATGCAACCGAGAAGCGCTTTGACTTCGATCCAGCAAAAGCTAAGGCAGCACTAGCCGCAGCTGGCTATCCCGGTGGCAAGGGCTTCCCCGAGGTCAAGTATTCATACAGCAGCAGCAACCCCGCTAACCAGGCCCGTGTTGAGTACCTTATCCAGATGTTCCAGAAGAATCTGGGCGTCACACTCACTCCGGATCCGGTCGAAGGGAAGACGCTGACGGCCATGCGCAAGAAGGCTGAGACCCATCCGCTGCTGAACATCGGTGGCTGGTGCTCGGATTATCCTGACCCGCAGGACTGGCTGAGCGTCTACTGGAACTCTTCGCAAAGCTTCGCCAAAGTGCTTGGCTATAAAGACCCGGCGTTCGACAAGCTGACGAATGCCGCGGATGCCGAGCCCGATCCGGCCAAGCGTATGCAGGAGTACCTGGATGCCCAGAAGCTCTTGATCGCCAATGTAAACGGGGCCATCTTCGGCAACAGCAAGAACATCTGGCTGATCAAGCCGGCCGTCCAGGGCCTCCAGTTCTCCTCGCAGGACTCCGCGGATTTCCCTGGATCGACCACAAGCCTGCAAGGCGTATCGGTTACGAAGCAGTAAGCCGAATCGAATAGAGAAGGTGGCCTTTCACGGCCACCTTCGCTGCAATTTCCCGGGTTAGGCGACTGTAAGAACGGGGGAAATGATGATTAGTTTTATTATACGGCGCATTTTATGGGCTATTCCCGTCCTCTTTTTTGTTGGTTTAGTATCCTTCTTTTTAATGCATCAAGCCCCGGGCGGACCATTCGATCAGGATAATAATCGTAAGCAAGTCGATGCCGCAACACTCAAAAATCTGAATGCCCGCTTTGGTCTGGATAAGCCGTCGTATGTTAATCCACGGGAGTTTGTGGCCGATTGGAAGGCAGGCATGCGCAATCCCTTTAAGCTCGCGCGCGCTTATGTCGACTCACAATTCGGCAATTATATGCTGAACGCGTTGCACGGCGACCTCGGTCCTTCGTTCCGCCAGCGCGGCCAAAATGTGCAAGATCTGCTCAAGAAGCAGTGGCCTTTCTCCTTACGTCTTGCGTTGATCGCCCTGACGTTTGCGATCGTCGTCGGCATTCCCCTGGGCGTCGTCGCAGCCTTGAAGCAGAATAGCCTTGCCGACTACATCAGCCTGTTTTTCGCTACGGTCGGCGTCTCGGTGCCTTCGTTTATTCTTGGCCTCATCGTTATTATCATCTTTGGCACACACCTACGCTGGATTAAGATTTCCACCAATGACTGGCGAACCTGGAAACCCTATATCGCGCCGGGCCTGGTGTTAGGTTTGCTCAGTATGTCGTTTATTACACGCATCACACGTTCTACCGTCCTTGAAGTCAAGCGTCAGGACTACATTCGGACCGCGCGTGCCAAAGGGCTAGGCAGTCAAGCGGTGATTATGCGCCATATACTGCGCAACGCTCTCATCCCGGTCGTCACGACGCTTGGCCCTGTTCTGCTAGGCCTTGTGACGGGGGCCGTGATTACCGAGTCAATTTTCAGCATCCCGGGCATCGGAAAATACTTCGTCGACGCTATCTTCCAGCGTGACTACTCGATGATTATGGGCACGACACTGATCTATGCATTGTTGCTTGTGGTCGCCAATATCGTCGTCGACCTGAGCTATGGTTTCCTTGATCCGCGTATTCGAACGCAATAGCTTTAGGACTCGTAGACAACGAACAGGCGTAAGCGGTCGAGTAAGCTCTCACCGTTGCTCCATCTCATAAGGTTGGGAGAATCTGATGGCAACAACTGTTTCTCAAGGTACGCTGAGTCAGGAAGAACGCGCCTTTGCTACACGCAAACCGCGGAGTTTATGGAGCGATGCGAGACGGCGGCTCCTGCGCAATAAAGCTGCTGTGGCGGGTTTGCTCTTTATAGCATTTCTGGTCCTCGTCGCCATTGCTGCACCAATTATTGCTCCCCACCCACCCCTCGAGATTGTCCCTGGCAATAGCTATCGTCAGGCAGCATGGGTTCATACGCCGAAGCGCCTCGAGATCACGGGGATGTGGACGTACCCGCTGGGTACAGATGCGATTGGCCGCGATGTCTTCAGTCGCCTCGTCTACGGCACGCGGACCTCATTAATCGTCGGTTTCATTCCGATGATTATTACGTTGACCATCGGCGTGATGGTCGGCCTCATTGCCGGCTTCAAGGGCGGCCTGCTTGATGTAGCATTAATGCGCTTTGGCGAATTAGTTTACTCGTTCCCTTCCTTTCTCTTCTTCATCATCGTGATGACAGCCCTCAAGGATACGCCGATCGGCAAGTTTTTGAATGGCTTCCTCATTCTTTTCGCGGCTTGATCGTTGGTTGGGTGGGTTGACGGTGCCCGCCTTGTGCGGGGGCAGGTGCTCTCCTTACGCGAAAAGGAGTTCATTGAGGCCGCACGGGCCATTGGGGTGCGCCAGCATAATATCCTGTTCAAGCACCTGTTCCCCAACTGCTTGGGGCCGATTATTGTCTCCGGTGCCTTTATTGTACCCGGCGCAATTATTACTGAAGCAGTGCTCTCCTATTTAGGCATTGGGCTACGGCCCGCAACCGACCCGGCGGCAATCTTTCCGGTGAGTTGGGGCAATATGATCTTGGATGGCAAAGCTGCCATTAATGCCCAGCAGTGGCTCATGATCGCACCGGGCATTGCCATCGCCTTGATCACGCTGGCCTTTACCTTCATCGGCGATGGGCTGCGCGATGCACTCGACCCCCGCGAAGCTCAGTAAACGACCGCAATGGTGCGCTAAGTATCGGGAGAAGCTATGGCCCCATTACTCGAAGTCAAGAATTTGTCGACCCACTTCCATACCCAGGATGGGCTCGTCAAAGCCGTCGATAATGTTTCGTTTTATGTCGAGAAGGGCGAAACATTGGGCATTGTGGGCGAGTCCGGTTCGGGTAAGTCAGTCACATCCATGTCGATCATGCGCCTGATCCCAAATCCACCAGGCAAGATTGCGAGCGGCGAAATCTGGTTCGATGGCGAGGACCTCCTGAAATACAGCGAAGACGAGATGCGGCAGATTCGCGGTAAAGAAATCGCGATGGTTTTCCAAGACCCAATGACATCTCTTAACCCCGTTCTGACGATTGGACGCCAGCTTACTGAGACGTTAGAGCTGCACATGAAGCTGACGGGGAAGGAAGCCCGGAACCGCGCCGGCGAACTCCTCGCGCTCGTCGGGATACCCTCGCCCCACAAGCGGCTAGATGACTATCCGCATCAATTCTCGGGCGGCATGCGGCAACGGGTCATGATTGCGATGGGGCTATCGTGCAATCCCCAACTCCTGATCGCCGATGAACCGACGACGGCACTTGACGTGACGATCCAGGCCCAGATTTTGGAGTTAATGAAGAAACTGCAGAACGAGTTGGGCATGGCCGTGATCATTATTACGCATGATCTCGGAGTGGTCGCACGAATGGCCGATCGGGTCAATGTGATGTATGCCGGGCGCATTATCGAAGATGGCCCGACCGATCAAATTTTCCATGACCCACGCATGCCCTATACGATCGGGCTGCTGCAATCGATACCACGGCTAGATGAGGCGCGCGGTCAACGCTTGAGTCCAATTCGAGGTTTACCGCCGGACCTCATTAACCTGCCTCAGGTCTGCCCGTTCTCGCCACGCTGTGATTATGTCCAGGACGCCTGCTACCAGCAGGTGCCGCCACTACGTCCCGTCGAACCGCACCAGCGTGCGGCTTGCTTATTCGATGTTCATGCCCCTTGGGTTAATGCCAATGGCGCCTCGCCGCAGTCCCAGACGGCCCATCAACTTCCCGCAACTGAACGGGCATAGGAGGAGTAGTGAGCGCTGTATATTCTCAAACGACGCCCCAGCCACAAACCAGTGAGCATCTGTTGGATGTCCGTGGTCTCAAGATGTATTTTCCGATCACCTCTGGCATCATCTTTCAACGGCAGGTCGGTGCTGTCAAAGCGGTCGATGGCATTAATCTCCAAATTCGTAAAGGCGAGACGCTTGGCCTGGTTGGTGAGTCGGGCTGCGGCAAATCAACGGCCGGGCGGGCAATTCTGCAGTTGTATAAGCCCACTGCCGGCGAAGTGATGTTTCGGGGCCAGGATCTAACGAAGTTGGGTGGCAGC
>JBBRHB010000338.1:0-5889 GCA_038223355.1 Chloroflexales bacterium | reverse complement strand
TCCACCGACTTCCGCTATGATTATCCGGCACCGCCGAACCCCTCACCACAGCAAGTCCAGGCCGCTGCCGACGCGCAGATTCAAAACCGGCCGTGGACCGCTCTACCAGAGGGCTATTGCGTTGCCTATGTCAATCCGGCGACTGCTTGTACTGAGACGCCGAAAGGCCGCGACTATTTCGGTGGCGATCTGAAGGGCGTGGACGATAAGCTCAATTACCTCAAGAGCGTTGGCATCAGCGTTATTTACTTCAATCCGATCTTTGAGTCGGGGTCGAACCATGGCTATGATACACGTGATTATCTAACGATCAGTCACTACTTTGGCAGTAACGCCGACTTTACCAAGCTAGTTAGCGATGCAAACGCACGCGGCATGCGCATCGTCCTGGACGGGGTTTTCAACCACCTGTCGTCGGATAGTCCCTTCTTCGACAGATACCATCATTACAGCTCGGTCGGAGCTTGTGAGAGCGTTGCCTCGGTATATCGCTCGTGGTTCATCTTCCATGATGTCGCGCCGGGGGCAGGGCCGTGCGTTGGTAGCGACGCAAGCCATTCCGCTACCTATGATGGATGGGCTGGGTATGACTCGATCCCAGTAATCGTGAAGCGCAGCCCGAGCGATCCTAATCAGCCGTATGCACCAGTCGCGCAATACTTCTATGCCGACCCGCAAAACAGCGTTGCGGGCAACTGGCTGCACCAGGGGAGTTCGGGTTGGCGCTTCGACGTCATGACCGACCCATCATTCCCACCGGCCTACTGGCAACAACTGCGAACCATTACCAAAGGGATCAAGCCCGACGAGATTTTGATCGCCGAAGCGTGGCATTGGTACGATGTCCTGCCTTTGACGCAGGGCGATAAGGCCGACACGGCCATGGGGTATCGCTTCCGCGATGCCGTGCTGGGTCTGTTAGGCGCAGTAGATAACAAAGGCTTCCCACAAGAGACCGACCCGAACCTGCCGCCGTCGACCTTCGCAACACGGATGAGCTCGATACGGGAGGATTATGCGGATGCGACTTACTATACCTCCCAGAACCTGCTGGACAGCCATGACACCAAGCGCATTCTATGGAGCCTGACACCAGGACAGGATAATCGCGAGGAGAAGGAATTCAACACGGCGAATTTAGCAGTAGGCAAGGCACGCGAAGCCATTGCGGCGACGGTGCAGATGACGGTGCCAGGCACGCCCTCGATCTATTATGGCGATGAGGTCGCGGTGACGGGTGCGGACGATCCAGATGACCGGCGCACCTTCCCGTGGAACCAGAATCCGACCGCCGGCGACAAGCCGGCGAGTAACACATTCTATTTTGGTGCGGGTGGTGATCATACACTGCTTGACCTGTATCGCCAACTTACCACAATCCGTAGGGACCATCCCGTACTACGGCTCGGGAAGTTGACGTTCCTATTGACGGATGACACCAACAAGACGCTGGCCTATGCGCTACGCGACGGCAACACGCTTGCGATGGTCGTTATTAACCGGAATGAAAGTACCGCTCAAACGATCACAGTCCCAACCGCAGGCTATCTGCGGGATGGGGTAACGTTGAAGGATGTGCTCACGCCCAGCAACTCGGCGGTGACCACTGCGGGTGGGAAGTTCAGCGTGACCTTGAAGCCGTTGGGGGCGGCGATTTTGGTGATGCCAGCCGGCCAAGACATTACCGGTCCGCTCGTCACCACGGGATTGACGGCTACAGCCAGCAATGGCGTGACCAGCACTGTTAGCTTGAAGTGGAACGCGAGCCCCAAAGCGACGAGCTATAACGTGTATCGCAGCCCGGTGCAGGGCGGGGGCTATGTCAAAATCGGGACAACGACGAGCGTTACATATAGCGATGCGACGGTCCATAATGGCACGACCTACTATTACGTCGTGCGCGGCGTTGATGCATTGGGCAACGAAGGCAACCAATCGCGGGAGGCGAGTGCGACGCCGGCCTTCCCAATTGGCTATGCTGTCTTGCAATATCCCAAAACCGTGAATCAGGTCATTAGTGCCACGCCGGTCACGGTGTATGGCCAAGTTTATATCCAAGGGTTAACCGATGCGGGAGGCGATCCAGGGGCAGTTCTCGCTCAGGTCGGTTTTGGGCCAAGTGGCAGCCCAAGCACAAGCTGGAACTGGCAGGCAATGGGCTTCAATGCGAGCCATACCGGCGACAACAACTACGAGTACATGGGCAACATCCGGGCCGATGCGCCAGGGACCTATAATTACCTTGTGCGCTTCTCGGATGACGGTGGGCGGACGTGGGTTTACGGCGATCAGAATGGGGTGGGTACCGCCCAGCCGGGCGTGATGACCGTCACGGCGAGCAATGACCGTACCGCACCGAGCGCGCCAGTTGCCGCAATCGACTGGAGTGCGACAAGCCTCACAGTCCGTTGGACGGCATCTACCGATCCGGATGACGCCGTGGCCGAGTACCGAATTTACCGAGGCACAACGCCCGGTGGTGAAAGCACAACGCCGCTCGCGATTGTAGCAGGCTCAGTCACCAGCTATGTTGATACTACGGTCGGGAACGGCCAGACGTACTACTATATGGTCAAAGCCTATGACACCGCGCTCAACGCGTCGCCGGCATCGAATGAGGTCGGGCACATTGTGACGGCCAAGCTTATTCACACCACCTTCAAGGTGAAGGTGCCGGCGTGGACGCCACCAGCGGATACCGTTTACATTTCCGGCTCGCCCGACCCGCTGTGCAACTATTGTGGTGGTGGCACAGCGGCAACGGCGATGACGGAGACGCCCGCAGGCTCACACATTTGGCAGATCACGATCGATATTCCAGATGGCACAGCGATCCAGTATAAGTACACGCGAGGGAGCTACAACTACGTCGAAGAGTGGGGTTCGATCACCGGCCTTACCAATCGTGTCGCGACAGTGCACGGCAATAGCCCAAGTGACCTAACGCAGCTTTTCGATGACACAAGCGATGTGAACCCCGACGATAACCACAAGGCAGTCCAAAACTGGCGGGATGCCATTGTAACGGGCACGACCCCGAGCAACGGTGCGACAGGAGCGGCACCAGCGACGATCAACGTGACGTTCAACTGGGATGTTAAGCCAGAAGGCACCGATTTCAATAATGCCATCACTGTAAGCAAGGGGGGAAGCGCAGTAGCCGGTACCATTAGTCATAATACCCCATCGCAATCGCTGACATGGACACCCACAGCACCGTTGACGAGCGGTACATACAGCGTTACGGTTGATCACATTGTATCGGTGACGGCTGCCAACGACGGCATCAAGATTCGCACACCGTATACATTCAGCTTCACTGTCAACTGAAAGGGGCGTCAGGGGAGGGCAGCACCCGTCCGGGTGCTGCCCTTATGACTCGTGGCAAATGCGCCCTTGACAGCGCTTGTCTCACACCGCTACAATAACCACAACGCTGTGAACAGGAAGAGTAGGTGTGCACGGCTGGGCAGAGACGATGGGCCACCGGCTGCAAGCCCATCGCGGAGAAGGCACACCGAAGGTCGCCTGGGAGCGGGACGAGTGAAGGCTAAGGGGATTAGAGTAGCTCGTTTCGGGGACGCCCGTTAGCGCGTGATTGAGTGAATGCACCGGTAAGGGCATTAATCAAGGTGGTACCACGCGAGGCTAGCCTCTCGTCCTTGGATGGACGAGGGGTTTTGTGTTTTCTGGCGAGCAAATGCGCCATAGGGAGATGATGATGAAACAGAATGCAATCGACACGATTTTGGCGGCCGCCGACTTAAGTAAGCCCTATGACGCACAGGCCGTGGAACAGCCACTCTACGCATGGTGGGAAGCGTCGGGATACTTTAAGCCGCGCGATGATGCACATAGGCAGCCGTTCGTGATCGCGATTCCGCCGCCGAATGTGACAGGCGCACTGCATACCGGCCACGGGCTGACGAATACGGTTGAGGATATTTTGATCCGCTGGCACCGCATGTTGGGCGAGCCGACGCTGTGGATTCCTGGGACCGATCATGCGGGGATCGCGACACAGAACGTGGTCGAAAAGCTGCTGGCTAAGGATGGGCAGACGCGCCACGACCTGGGGCGTGAGCTGTTTGTCGAGAATGTGTGGGAATGGAAAGATCGTTATCACGGGCGCATTACCGATCAACTGAAGCGGCTTGGGACGTCGGCGGATTGGGATCGGGAACGGTTTACGCTTGATGAGGGGTTATCGCATGCGGTGCGGGTGGCTTTTAAGCGCTTATACGACGATGGGCTGATCTATCGAGGATCGTACCTGGTGAACTGGTGCCCGCGGTGCATGAGCGCGATCTCGGATCTGGAGGTGGTGTATCGCGATGAGCCGGAACAAGGGCATCTTTGGTATATACGCTATAAGCTGGTCGAAGGCAATGACAATGACTGGCGGCTTCCCAAGGAGAGTAGCGCCCGTGCAATCACCATCGCTACGACTCGGCCCGAAACGTTGTTGGCCGATACGGCCATAGCCGTTCATCCCGAGGACGAACGCTATCGCGATCTGATAGGACGAGAGGTGCTGCTGCCCGCGCTTGGGCGGCGCATTCCGATCATTGCCGACGAGTACGTAGATCGTGAGTTTGGGACCGGGGCGCTCAAAATCACGCCCGGCCATGATCCCAACGACTACGCAGTGGGGGAGCGCCACAAGCTGCAGAAGATCAACATGTTGAATACCAATGGCACGATTAACGCCGCCGGGGGACCATATGCCGGCATGGATCGCTTCGATGCCCGCAAGCAAATTGTGGCAGATCTCGAAGCGGCTGGCAATCTCGTTAAGGTTGAGCCGCACCTGATGAAAATCGGGCGTTGTGAGCGCTGTGACACGATTGTTGAGCCGTTGATTAGCACGCAGTGGTTCCTTAAGTCGACGGTGTTAGCCGGTCCGGCGATCGCAGCGGTGCGCGAAGGGCGCACGACGATCGTGCCCGAGCGCTTCGACAAAATCTATTACCACTGGATGGAAAACATCCGTGATTGGTGTATCAGCCGGCAGTTGTGGTGGGGCCACCGGATTCCTGTGTGGTACGGACCGGACCAGACACAGTTTGTGGCGCTGGATGAGGCTGAGGCTGAACAGCAAGCGCTGCAGCATTATGGCAAGCAGGTCAAGATCGAGCAGGACGAGGATGTGCTGGATACCTGGTTTTCGTCCGGGCTGTGGCCCTTCTCGACGCTAGGATGGCCCGATGAGACGGAGGATCTGAAACGCTTCTATCCGACGAGTGTGTTGGAAACGGGCTATGACATTCTGTTCTTCTGGGTCGCGCGGATGATGATGCTAGGCATTTATTTGACGGGCAAAGAACCGTTCCATACTGTGTATTTGCATGGGCTGGTGCGCGACGAACAAGGGCGTAAGATGTCGAAGTCACTGGGCAACCAGGTTGATCCACTCGATCTGATGGACCAGTATGGGACTGATGCAGTGCGGTTTACCTTCGCCACGTCGTCGACGCCGGGGCAAGACTTTGCACTGCAACCGCTGCGATTGGAAGCAGCGCGCAACTTTGCCAATAAGTTATGGAATGCCACACGCTTTGTGATCGGCAAGCTTGAAAAGCTGCCGCGCACGCATGCGAGTGTGGTGACCGCCGTACGGCTACATGATGGTGATTATGGGTTGGCCGACCGCTGGATTCTCAGCCGCTACCATACGTTGGCGGGCGATGTGCAACGATTGCTGCAGGCATTCAATCTAGGCGAGGCCGGACGGCAGATCCAGGCTTTCTTCTGGGATGACTTCGCCGACTGGTATATCGAGGCGGCCAAGGTGCAACTAGAAGGCGACGGCGGTCTGCAAACGCGGACGCGTGAGGTGCTGTATACGGTATTGGATGGGACACTGCGGCTGCTGCATCCGTTCATGCC
>JBBRHB010000337.1:0-5893 GCA_038223355.1 Chloroflexales bacterium | reverse complement strand
TGCGGCGCACGCCGTTGCGCTTGCCGACCTCGGCAAGCGCAATCTGTCCAGCGATGATCACCTCGGCACCGCCCTGGACGGCGGAGACGATCACGTCGACGCCCTGTGTTGCACGGTCAAGCGAAGTATGGTCAGCGAGGTCGCCCAGGGCGACCTCCGCTCCACGGTCGCGGAGTGCCGTGACGGTGTTCTGTTTGTCCGGGTCGTTCCCGGAGCGAAGCAGCAATCGGAGGTGTACGTCGGGCTGGTCGAGGAGCTGGTGAGCGATGTGGGTACCAAGCATGCCGGTGGCACCAACCAAGAGGAGTGTTTGCGTCATGGTTCCAAATCCTTTCGTCCTGCATTGACACGGTAGGAGCAGTCGACTACAATACTGCACTGTATAGAAACGATACGTTATCGTTTCTATACAGTGCAGTGTAGCGGACAAAAACGATACTGTCAAGTACCGATATTGAGGAGACGTATGAGATCACCATCACGCGGCCCAGGACGCCCGTTAGATGCGAGCGTCCAAGCGTGTCTGCTTCGTGCGACACAGGACCTCCTGATCGAGGAGGGCTTTGAGCGGTTGAGTGTGGATGCCGTCGCAAAACGATGCGCCGCAAGCAAGGCGACGATCTATCGGCGATGGCCCAGCAAAACGGCGCTTGTTGTCGCTGCAGCCGCAGCGCTCTTCCCGGTCCCCGAAATCCCCGACAGCGGCGACCTCCGGGAGGATCTGCTCGCGTGCGCCCGTGCGTACATGAACGATGATGGCCGTGAGCAGGCGGTCCTCGTCAGCCTGCTCACGGCTGCGCGACACGATGCGACGTTACGAGACGCGGCGCACGCTGCGGTTGGTTCCCCTTTTAGTAGATTGTTTGAACACGTCCTCACACGTGCCGTTGATCGAGGCGTGATCGACGTGGGCATCGACATCGCAACCATCAGTGAAATCTTTCCTGCAATGGCGTTCCACTATGTGGCGGCGCTCGGTCGTCGCGTCGATAAGGATTTGATCTTGCGCGTCATCGACAGCGTGCTGCTTCCGGCACTCCATGTAAGATGACAAGCGGGTTGTGTCAGAATCAAGGAGACTAACTCAGGACGTTCTTTAAACCTATGATCACATCGAAGTCGTCGTTTTTGTGGGATCACCCAGGCGAGAGCAGTAAAAACCCGCAGGTACGACAGTCTCAATACCAGCGCGGGACGGATCGGAGGGGTAGGCACCGGCGTTACAACACGTGAGCGCACGTCGGTGAGGCATGTAGTCCGACCGCAGAAAATACGCTCCCGCGTGTCCGTATACCTCATACCCCGGGCTTTTAGTGCTCTATGGGAGATGAAGCGGAGCTTGTCGTAAGAATTTGTAAGCCATTATCATCGTCGGCCACATAGATGCGACCGTTGAGCACTTGTACGTCGCGTGCAGGTCGATCCGTAACATAGCGGGTCACAGAGGTTGGGTGAGCCGGATCATGCACATCTACAATCTCTAGATCACCACCGGCTTCAGCTAGATATGCACGTCCATTCACGACCCGGATACCATTCGCCACGTAGACCATCGGCTGGTATGCACCGACAGATCGGATGGCTGCAGGGTTACTTATGTTCAGAATGACTATGCCAGAGCCATCGCTAATATACGCAAGATTGCCAGTTATCTGCATAGTGTGTGATGGGCCCAAGTACGTATAGCTGCCAAGTAAGGTTGGGCTGGATGGATTATGTACATCCAACACTTGTAATATGCCACTTCCTAAGCCATTGTCCATGACTAAGAGATAGGCTACGTTCTTGATGACTTGGACATATACATAGTCACTGTATGGAGTTCCAAAGTTCGCTAGAAGTGATGGAGCGGCGGGATTGGTAACATCGAAAATAAAGAAGCCAGCGTATGTAGCAACGTAGGCTACGGTACCCACGACTTGCACACTTTGTGCACTATCTGGTAACTGATAGCTCCCAACGAGCACAGGGTGTGCAGGATTGATTGCCTTAACGATTTGCAAACTAGCTCCAACACTTGTGGTGCCATTCCAGATACCTGCATTCGTGACGAAGATCAAGTTCCCGACTGGCTGGGCCCAGGTAGCACTACCAGACGTATCAAAGTGACCAATCTGCGTGGGTGTGGCAGGGTTAGACACATCGACAATCTGCACGCCACTTGTTCCCGAAGCGATGTAGGCGCGATTATGGGCCAGTTGCACGTTTTCAGCGGACCACATATGGTAGGTGCCAAGCAAGACAGGCTGTGCTGGAGAACTCACGTTCACGATCTGCAAGCCACCGCCGGCATGGGCAATGTAGGCGCGACCATTGATCACTTGCACATCCAATGACGAGCCAGGGTCCTGGAATGTGCCTAGTGTTACAGGATGTAGTGGGTCAGTAACGTCCAAAATGATGAGGTCACCTGCGTATGAGGTTACATATGCACGGTTACCCGCTACCGAAACCGCAGTCGCTCCTCCTGATATTCGCACATCACCAATCTCGCTCAAGTATGGATCGGAAAGGTTCAAGATACCGAGGCCATAGGATGATGACACGTCATAGCCGAGATTACCAACTACTTGAATGTTAACAGATGGTCCCAATGGATATATGGCCGTTGCTAAGAGCCGTAGTGCGGATGGTTTGCTTACGTCAATAGAGACCAGATAGTTATCGCCATTGGCTAAGTACGCAATGTTGTTAGCAACTTGAACTCGATACGCACCCCCACCCCCAGTTCCCAACGCCATAATGCCAAGCAGGACAGGATTGTTTGGATGAGATATATCCAAGATTTGCAAGCCGGAGTTGTAGTTGCTGTCGATGTTATTGGCAGCGACATAGGCTAGCGTACCGCTAACTTGAACATCATGCACATAGTAATAGGAACTTGGGCCAGTGTATTGATCAACAAGCACGGGCAGAGTTGGATTACTTACGTCCAGAATAAGCAGCCCGGCACTTCGTGCAGCAAGGTAGGCGCGCTGACCAACCACGGTTATGTGTTCGACATAGCCCGAGGTCCGAAAGCTGCCCAGATGTACGGGGACGGCAGGATTGCTAATATCAAGAATACTCAGCGCACCGCCTTCACCGATATAGGCGAGGTTCCCTTGGACGGTGACTGTGCCCACGCCGCCACCAACGCTGCCAACATACTTTACCGTGGTAGTGGTGGTTGGTGAGATTACGGTCGTGGCAATATGTGCAGTAGTTCCGTTGACCACGCCGAGAGAAAGCACAGCAGCAATCATGGCGAACGACAACCAACGGCGACGAATACGCATTATAGTAGCTCCTCAAGTGGCAGGGACGCAGCAAAACACCTTGACGGAAACCCACTAGAAGCAACACGATCAGTTGACTTGAACGGTTGTACAACAGAAGGAGTTACAGTATACCAGATACATCGGCTGAAGAGCGGTACAGTACAAGGTCAGCTTGGCTGAACTCATGCTCGTCCGGAGGGGATTACATGAAGGAGCCATTGTACTGATGGTATTGTGTACTGAGCGCGTCAGCAAGCTGTGCCGGCGTAATATAGCCAAGCTTGATCAGTAGGGCACCGATTTGAGGCCAGTTCCCCGGCTGCCCGCTTTGAATCGCCAGAGCGTCGGCGAGCTGGTCCACGCTCAGTGCGCCTTGGTGCACCAGGAAGTGGCCGAGCGAGGGCATCCGGCGGTCTTCGCGGGGAAGCTGGTCCGCCACAATCTGCGCCTCGAGCGCACGCGCTAGGTGCTCGCGGCGCAGGCCATGGCCGCGGAGTAACAGCTCGCCCAACTGGATCCGGTTCCCGGCCTTGGCGGCCTGTGCAAGTTCCCCAAGGGCGGTTTCGAGTTCTGCCGCCGTGAGCACTCCCTGCTCCACGAGCAGTTCGCCAAGCCGTTTGCTGGGTATGCAAGAGGCCGTGGCGCTCTCAGAGAAGAGGGTCACGTCACTCAGCAGTTGTTGGAGCTTGAGCACCTCGTTGGCTTCCTGCGCGGCTTGATTGTTCGGATTAATGGCGAGCAGATGATCGAGGCATTTGAGCCTTTGGTCGACGGTCGGCAAGACACGGCTGAGCCAGAGCCACGCAGCTTCGTTCTGTGGGTCGTGCGCCACGACCTGCACCAGCAAAGGTTTGGCCTGGGCGTTCTTTCCTGCTTGCGCTGCTCTAATACCGGCATTCAGCAGCGCCGTCACATCCTGCATACCATCTCCCGTGGCACTCTACAATACCTGGATTTAAGCATACACCACCTGTACTTTTACTACTGTGACACGTAGTCATGAGATGCAATAGTACTTGTGCTGTCCGGCGACAGCCAAAGGCAGCGCGGGCCGGTCAGAGGTCGTACTGATCTGACCGGCCCGGAGAGTGTAGTTAGGCTGCTGGGGGCAGCACGCTTTTATGGTGCGCCCCGGGGCTATTGTTGGGCAGTGGCGGTACCGACGACGAGCACTTCCGTGGTCGTGACGCCATACCGGCTCTGGTCAAAGCCACCGATCGCGATCAGGTAGTTGCCTACGTGGGCGCCACCAATCCCGGCTCGGCCGACGTTGAGGCTCGGGCCGTAACTCCAGCTGTTCTTGAGCAGGTTGTAGATCTGGGTCGTGCTGTCAGGCACACCGAGCGAGCCGACACCACCAAATAACCACAGATTGTTATTCGCCACAGCACTGCCCGGTGCATAGACGTCCGTGGGTAGCGGCGCACGCGAACGCCAGCTGTTCGCCGCGACGCTGTAGCTATAGAGTTGCGGCTGAGGGACGGAAGGGTTCTGAGAGTTTAGGCTGCCCGCATTGAACAGTCGCCCGCCAATAACCCCATAGCCCGAACTGGAGACGGCCATCGGGACGGGAGCGAGATTGGTGGTCCAGGTGTTCGTGGCGACCTGGTAGGACCACAATTCGGTCTGGTTGCCAAGGGTACCGAGGCCACCCCACACATAGATCTGACCCTGGTAATATCCGATGCTAAAGGCCTGTAGGGGGCCGGGCATAGGGGCCGCATAGCTCCAACTGTTACTGGCGATGTCGTAGATGCGCGTGAGGTTGGTGCTGCGTCCAACGGAGTCAGTGCCGCCGAAGACGTAGACTTTACTGCCGACACAGGCTGCGCCGGCCGAAGCGGTGACGTCAGGCAAGGATGCAAGCGTGGTCCATTGGTTGGCGACCGGATCATACTTGGCGAACTCATTTTGGTAGCCGACGTACTTAATATAGCCACCGGCCATGTAGGCGGCACCCTGGCAGCCTACGGTAGCAGGAGCAGAGACGGCGAGGGGAGCGGGATTGACGATGGTCCAGCCGGTGGTGGGCTGGGCTTTGACCGACGACACCGGGACGACGATCAGTCCGCCGATGACCAGGACGAGTGCGGCAAGGACGCCGGCACACCGCGACAGGTTACGCATAAACTCTCTCCTCCTTAGCTAATGCCGTGTGCAGGCTACCACACCAGTGTTAAGAAGGTGTTCAGAAAGCCTATGGAAACTATGAGGAACTTGCGTTGTGACAATGACAGTGGTGGAGGGTATGCTTATGCCATGCAATGAGGCACAAGCAGGCGTACCATATGCGTACCCGCGATTGGCTGCGCTGGTTTATCTTAACGGGAATGACGCCGACGAGAGAGAGCAGCACAGGACCGCAAGCATTGGCAGCGTAGACCCTGCTTTGGCATGGTCTCCTTATCCTGCCAATTCACAAACGGTATCACTGATACGCCGGTCTATTGAGGATGAATGTTTCCCACTGGCTCTAAGCGGAACAGAATGGTCAGCAGAACCATCGCCACAAGATACAGGGTGACGGCACCGATCACCCAGGATAGGAGGCCGAATGTTTGCCACACACTGGCACCAAATACGCTGCCACCGACGCCACCGATCCCTGCCATGACCGCCCCAAGTATCGCGCC
>JBBRHB010000336.1:0-5916 GCA_038223355.1 Chloroflexales bacterium | reverse complement strand
CCCGCTGCTGACGATATTCTTGCTCGCCTCGCTGACGGGGCTGAGCCGGAGCTGACAGCAATGATCATCGAGCGCCGCGCATGGCTGGCACAGGTACGTGCACTCCTGCCAGATCAAGCATCAGATGCACCGGCTGAAGGGTAAAGGGCAACGTGATATAATGGGCGCATTTGCGGGGAATAGGTAGCATGCAAGAACAACGTATCGTTATAACCGGTGTCGGTGCGATCACACCGCTGGGGCTGGATGTTCCGACGCTGTGGGAGGGAATCAAGCACTGTCGTAGTGGCGTAGGTCCGATTACGCGCTTCGATACGACGGGCTTCGATGCCCAGATCGCCGCCGAGGTTCAGGGTTTCGATCCGCTGACCGTGCAGGACCGCAAAGAGGCGCGCCGCACTGATCGGGTAATTCAATATGCCCTCGGGGCTGCCGATGAGGCACTGCGCAACAGTGAGTTTACAATAAACGCGAGCAATGCCAATCGCGTTGGTGTGCTGATTGGCAGCGGCTTTGGCGGGGTCGAAACGCTCTCTAACGGTTTCGATGCACTGCGCCGTGGGCCGGGACGCGTCTCGCCGTTTATGATTCCGATGATGATCCCGGATATGCCGGCCGGTATGGTGTCGATCCGGACGGGGGCGAAAGGTCCTAACTTCGCAACCGTCTCGGCTTGTGCAACCGGTGGCCATGCAATCGGTGAGGCAGCGTCGATCATCCGGCGCGGCGACGCGGATGTCATGATCGCCGGTGGCGCCGAAGCGTCGATTACCCCGATCGCCATTGCGGCCTTTGCTAGTGCGAAAACGTTGAGCACCAACAATGACGATCCCCTGCACGCCTCGCGGCCTTTTGACGCGACTCGTGATGGCTTTGTGATGGGTGAAGGGGCCGGCATTCTGATCCTTGAGCGGCTTGACCATGCCCTGGAGCGCGGCGCGCCGATCCTCGGCGAACTGGTGGGCTATGGCGCGACCGGCGACGCGCACCATATTACGATGCCGGACGAAATCGGCAGCGGCGCGGCACAAGCGATGCGACTGGCGATTAAGCAAGCGGGCGTGCAGCCACAGGATATTGACTATGTCAATGCCCATGGCACATCGACGCCGGCGAATGACCGGCTGGAGACCCTGGCCATTAAGCAGGTCTTCGGTGAGCATGTCACCAAGATGCCGGTCTCGTCGTCGAAGTCACAGTTTGGCCACTTGCTCGGGGCAGCCGGGGCCGTCGAAGCGATCATTTCGTTGCTGGCGATCCGTGAAGGGCTGGTCCCGGCGACGATTAACTACAGTGTGCCCGATCCCGCCTGCCAGCTTGACGTTGTGCCGAACGAACCGCGCTACGCTGAATTGACGCTGGTTGCATCGAACTCCTTCGGCTTCGGCGGTCACAACGTTTGCTTGGTGTTTCGGAAGCATAACGAGTCATAGCTGGCCCACGCAGCAGCGCGCTTGCCCATTGCCCGTTGTTCGTTCATAATTGGCTGCATGCCAGCACTTGACGCCTTGTTCCGGGCGCTTAATCTCCCGGTCACCGATCAGCCATTGCTCGAAACGGCTCTCACGCATCGCTCGTATGTTCACGAGCAGTGGGCTGCAGAGCTGCAGTCCAACGAGCGGCTCGAATTCCTGGGCGATTCGGTCTTAAATTTCCTAGCCGCCCGGTTTTTATACAGCGCGTTTCCGCAACACGGCGAAGGGCAACTCACCTCCTTGCGAGCTGCGCTTGTACGTACCTCGACACTGGCACGCTGGTCACGAGCGATGGGGCTCGGTGCCTACATCAAGCTTGGCAAAGGCGAGGAACAAAATGGCGGTCGGGATCGTGATCCTTTGCTGGCGGATGCCTTCGAGGCCCTGCTGGCTGCCATCTTTCTTAGCAACGGGCTGGAGGCTGCCAACGAATTTTTGCAGCGCTTCTTGCTGGGCGAGGTGCAACGCGTCAATGAACAAGGCTTGCTCCAAGACGATAAAAGCCGTCTACAAGAATGGGTCCAGGGCCAGCGCAACAAAACACCGCGCTATAAAACGATCAGTGTCGACGGACCTGAACACGAGCGGCGCTTCACCGTCGAAGTATGGGCCGGTACCGACCGGCTGGGCGTTGGCGAAGGGCCATCGAAGCAGGCCGCCGCGCAGGCCGCCGCCCGTGACGCACTGACACAGCTGCCCCCGTCTGCCAGTGGACTGTGAGACGCCAACTCGTGACCGGCAGTAGCAGCACTTTGGGATGGGAAGAGGGGTAGCAGGCGCTGCAGTCAGGATGATAGGAATAAAGTTATGAGTCGCTTCGATGACATGCGGATTTTCAGTGGCACCGGGAGCCCGGCGTTGGTGGAAGCGATCTGCAACTATATCGGTATCCGACAGGCTGAGATTGAGATTACCAAGTTTGCCAACGATAATCTCTTTGTTAAGCTCGAAGAAAGTGTGCGTGAGCAAGATGTCTTTATCGTCCAATCCATGCATACGCCGCTGAGTGATCGCATTATGGAAATGCTAATGGCGATCGATGCCGCTAAGCGCGACTCGGCCGGACGGGTAACGGCAGTCGTGCCCTATTATCCGTATAGCCGCACCGATAAACGCGATCAGCCGCGTGTACCGATCACGGCCCGGCTCTTTGCCGACATGATCGAAGTCGCCGGGGCCAGCCGCATTTTGTCGCTCGATCTGCATGCCGGCCAAATACAGGGCTTTTTCCGGATCCCTTTCGATGAAATCAGTGCCTTTCACCTGATCCGCGATAAAGTGCGCGAGCTTAACCTGCCAAACGGGATTATTGTCTCGTCGGGTCTCGGCTTTGCCAAGCGCGCTCGCAACTTCGCCGAAGCGATCAACCTCCCACTGGCCCTGGTCGAAACCCGTCATCCTGCCGACGGGACACCACTCCGCAACCTCCTGGGCAGTGTTGATGGCAAGAGCTGTGTAATTGTCGACGACGAAATCGCTACCGGCGAAACCGTCATTCGCGTCGCAGAGTTGCTCCACGAACACGGTGCCCAAAAGATAGTCGTCGCCTGTGTACATGCGGTCTTCTGCGAGAAAACGGCCGAACGGCTACGCAGCAGCCCGATTTCGGGCGTGATTACGACCGACTCGCTGCCACTCCCGCCGGATAGCGACGTACCTGGACTGCAGATCGTGTCCATCGCTCCCTTGCTGGGCGAGGTGATGTTGCGCATTCACAAAGGCATCTCGGTGGGTGCCATGTTCGCGGATGGTCACCAGCAACTCGGTCGCTGGTGAGCGTCACCCAGTAATAGCGAGCAACAAAATGGCGTAGTACGTTTGCACGTACCACGCCATTCTTCGTTTGGTGCCGGAGGCGGGATTCGAACCCGCACCCCCTTGCGGAGAAGGGATTTTAAGTCCCTCGTGTCTGCCATTTCACCACTCCGGCACGGCGCAGATGATACCATACCTGCCGAACGGGATCAACGAGCCGTTGACGTAACCCCCACGGATTGTTATACTGCTTTTCAATCGAATATACTCATCCTGAGGGGTGGAGGGACCGGCCCTACGAAGCCCCGGCAGCCAGAATATGTGTCCTTGGACATCTATTTGTTTGGTGCCAATTCCGGCAGACGGAAGTCTGACAGATGAGGTGGCAGTGGAAGCCCCTCACGTATTGTGCAGGGGATTTTTGTTCGACTGAGTGCGGCTCACAATTGGAGACTAATAATGACGCTCTCAATTGAGACAGAAACTGTTCCTCTGAAGATCGATGCAGATGGGGTAGTCCGCGTTGGTGGGACGCGTGTGCCACTGGACACTATTGTGGCAGCCTTCATCGAAGGCGCAACAGCTGAGGAAATCGTTCAGCAATATTCGGTTCTTGACTTAGCAGACGTATATTTTGTCATTGGCTATTATCTACGACAACGGGAGGCAGTTGACGCATACTTACAACAACGTCAACAGCAGGCTAGCAATGTACGCCGACAAAATGCTGCCAGATTTGACCAACAAGGCTTACGAGAGCGGCTACTCGCGCGGCAAGCTCAAACGGATGGGTGAAGGTGTTACGGCTAGCAACGGACGAGAATTTTAATGGGGCTATCGTGCGGGGTCTCTTTCTCCGTAAACCACATCTTGATCTTGTTCGCATTCAAGACACAAGCATTTCTGGCAGTGATGATCCAACAGTGCTAGCATGGACAGCACAAAACGGGCGAGTGCTATTGACACATGACGTTTCAACAATAACGCGCTAGGCCTATGAACGAATTGAAGCAGGCAAGCCGATGACAGGGGTCATAGAGGTGAGCCGCAACGTCCTCATAGGACGTGCGATCGAAGACATTTTATTGTTAGTGGAATGTAGCCTCGAAGATGAACTGATGAGCCGAATTCTTTACCTGCCACTATAGCCCACATCAACATATCCTTGATACCAAAGAGGCAATTTCATGAAACAGCATACATCATCCCGCTATTTAACTGAACTTGAGCGCCGGGTCCTGATCTTCGACGGTGCCATGGGTACTAGCCTGGACCTCTTTTCATTGACTGCCGAGGATTTTGGCGGCGAGGTGACGAATGGGGCACGGGACTATTTGACATTGACGCGCCCCGACGTTATCGAGCAGATCCATACCTCGTTCATGGAGGCGGGCTGTGATGTGCTGGAGACCAATACCTTCCAAGCTACACGGATGCGGCTTGACGAGTGGGGGCTAGGGGCTAAAACTTATGAGTTGAACTTTACTGCGGCCCAGCTCGCACGCAAGGTCGCAGACCGTTTCCAGGCGCTGGATGGTCGCCAAAGGTTTGTCGCAGGCTCGATTGGACCGACCGGCAAGCTGCCGTCATCCGACGATCCGGCGCTATCGAACACAAGCTTTGCCGAACTATCGGATACGGTATACGAGCAGGCTAAGGCACTGGTCGAAGGCGGGGTCGATCTGCTGCTCATGGAGACGGCCTTTGATGTGGTCGAAGTCAAGGCCGGACTGGACGGCATCCGGCGCTATCTCCATGACGCGGAGCGGAACGACATCGCGGTGCAGGCACAGTTCTTCCTTGATGTGTCGGGCCGCACGCTGCTTGGCTCGGAGATCGGCGCGGTGTTGGCGACCTTTGAAGCGCTGCAGGTGGTGGATGTGATCGGCCTCAACTGTTCGACGGGGCCCGATCTGATGCGTGATCCGATCCGCTATCTATGCGCGAACTCGCGGCTGAAGGTATCGTGTATCCCCAACGCGGGGCTCCCGATTAACGTCGAGGGGAATGCCGTCTATGCACTCGGGCCCGAACCATATACCAAGACGTTAATGGAGTTTGTGGACGAGCTAGGCGTGAATGTCGTGGGCGGCTGCTGTGGCACTACACCGGCGCATATCAAGCTGCTGGCCGACACGCTGGGCCACGACCGGGTCCATAAGCCACGCGAGGTCGAGTATGTGCCATCGGTAGCGTCGGCGATGCGGTCCACGGCATTGAGCCAGAAGCCGGGGTTGACGATGATCGGCGAGCGGCTGAACTCTACCGGCTCGCGCAAGGTCAAGAAGCTGCTCCTGCAGGACGACTATGATGGTTTGTTGACGGTAGCCCACGAGCAGCAAGACGGTGGGGCACACTTGCTCGATGTGGGCGTGGCAATGACCGAGCGCAGCGACGAGCGTGAACAGATGCAAAAGCTTGTCAAAAAGCTTTTCATGAGCATCGAACTGCCGTTGGTCTTCGACTCGACCGAAGCAGACGTCCTGCAAGCGGCGTTGGAGATGTATCCGGGGCGCGCGATCACGAACTCGGTGTCGCTAGAAGGTGGTCGTGGCGACAAGATCGACCGCGTACTGCCGCTAGTAGCCCGCTATGGTGCTGCTACGATCGCTTTGACGATCGACGAAGACGGGATGGCTCGCACATCCGCCAAAAAGCTTGAGATCGCCAAACGCATCGCGCAGAT
>JBBRHB010000335.1:0-5921 GCA_038223355.1 Chloroflexales bacterium | reverse complement strand
GATTCTCGACGACAAATGCGCCGGTAATCAAAAACGCGACCGATGGGCCTACGACTGTGAGGACCGGTAGCAGCGCGTTGCGGAAGGCGTGTTTCCAGGTCACCATGCCGTTGCGTAGCCCCTTGGCGCGGGCTGTCCTGACGTAATCCTGGCGCAGCGTTTCGATCATCGTGGAGCGTGTTAACCGTGTCAGGTAGCCGGTGCTGCCGGCCGCCAAGATCGTCACCGGCAAAATCCAGTTTTGCCAGCTACCCCAGCCTGCTATCGGTGGCGCGGGTAATTTGGCGTTGTAGAGCGCCCGCACGACCAGCCAGGCGATCGGGATCAACACAAAAGATGGGAGGGAATACAGTAGCAGGGTCAGCCCAATGATCGTGCGATCCGCCGCGCTGTTATGCTTGACCGCTGCGACGACGCCAAGTGGAATGCCGATCAGCAAGCTTATCAGGAGCGCCAGTCCGCCGACTCCGATCGACACCGGCACGCCGCCTTTGATTAAGTCCCAGACTGCCCGGCCCTGGTAGCGGAGTGACAGGCCAAAATTACCATGTGCCAATCCGCCCACATAATCGACGTACTGGACCAGCAACGGCTTGTCGAGGCCGTAGTCATGCAGCAGCCGCTGGTAGGTGGCCGGGTCGCGATGCGCTCCCATCATCACCAGAATTGGATCGCCGGGCGCAAAGTGGCCGACCATAAAGGTCACAAACGTCAGGCTAAAGAGTACGAAGATTAAACTAATCAGCCGGCGTACAAGAAAAGTCGTCATACGGCAATGATACCCTTTGTTGCTTCATGCTGTGGGGCGCACCCACATAGGCGCGCCCCGTTCCGTCTCCTCTGGCCTAAGGCGAGACCGTTACTTTGGTCCAATCCGGTGCAATCAAGCCTTGCCCGGTCAGCTTTAAGCCCTTAACCGTTGGCCGAATCAAGCCATTCGTATAAGGATTATACAACGGCAACCAGCCCACGCCGTTGACTGCGATTTGCTCGGCCTGGTTATACAGCTTCATGCGCTGGTCATACTGGTTTTGAGCGCCCAATGTGTCGGCCTGCTTCGTGAGTTGATCGAACTGAGCACTACTGTAATGGCCGTTGTTGTTGGGCGACTCGGTTTGCAGTTGTTGCGATAGGAAGTTTTGCGGATCGGGATAGTCTGCTCCCCAGATACTCAGATAGAATTGCAACCCCTGGTCGGGGGTCAGCGTCGTGGTGTCGAGATTTTTGGAGAAGGTCGCCAGTTCCAGTGGTTGCAGGTTAACTTTGACCCCTAGGTTTTGCTGCCAGATGCTTTGTAGAGCCTGCGCCACGCGATCATTTTCGCCTTCCTGGCCATAGGTCAGCGTGATTTGCAAGCTGGCAGGATCAACCCCGGCGGCCTTGAGTTCGGCCTTGGCTTTCACCGGGTCGAAGTCGAGCCCCTGAATGGGTAGATCTGCCGCAGACATCCCTTTCGGCAGAATACGCGACGAAGCCGCGGCATTGCCAGCGAGTACCTGCGTAGCAATCGTTTTGCGGTCGGTTGCAAAGGCGAAGGCGCGCCGGACCTGCTCTTTGTCAAAAGGCGCTTTTTTGTTGTTGAAACCAATAAAGCGGGTTGCGAGTGCGGGCGTTTGCTGATAGTCGGGCTTGCCCTGGACCTCTGGAATATTGGCCGAAGGCACGCCGTTTTGGCCCGCACCCATGATATCGAGTTTGTTAGTCTGGTAGAGCTGGTAGGCGGTCTGGCTATCTTGGATAAAGGGCATATTGATCGTAATGCCCACCGGCCCGCGCCAGTAGTTGGGGTTCGGCTCAAGCGTAATCTCTTGGTTGTGCTTCCATTCTTTAACACGGAACGGCCCCGTACCATAGGCATGATCGGTCCAGTTTGTGCCGGTGTCGATCAGCTTTTGGGGCGTTACGAAGGTCGAGGGATAGGTGAGCAACGACAAAAAGTACGCGAGTGGCGAATCGAGCGTGATCTCAAGAGTTTGCGGATCAACGACTTTAATGCCACTGGCCGTCTTCGCTTTGCCGCTGGCAACATCGCTGGCACCCACAATATGCGACAACTGGAAGGGTGCGGCAAAGCTTTGGGTATTGGGCGTCAGGGCACGATTGAAGGAATACGCAAAATCTTGGGCAGTGACGGGCGCCCCATCGGCGAACTTTAGGTTAGGCCGAATCTTAAAGGTAAAGACCTTGCCGTCGGCGGAGGTCGTCCAGCTCTCGGCGCCATCCGGCTGGACTTTCAGTTGGTCGTCAAAGCGCACCAGCCCGCCAAACACCAGGCTAATCACTGTTACTGCCTGCGAGTCGCCGGGCTTCGCCGGATCGATCGAGGGCAGTTCAGAGATGCCTTCGTGAGACCAGCGTAGCAGATTCGTCGCAGGTGCCGCGCCCGTCGCCGGCTGTGTTGTCTGTGAGGCTGTCGTCTCGGTCGCTGCGCTCGTCGTGGGTTGTGTTGTCTGTGCGGCTGTCTCGGTCGCTGCGCTCGTCGCAGCTGCCGCTGTCTCCTGCGGTGCCGTCGTGGCCGTCATGCCGGTGGCGACGGTCGCTTGGGCTGTTTGTGGTGCAGTCGTGGTGAGCGCCGCCGAGCTATTCGTGGTCGCTGTGGCTTGACCGTCAGTCACTGCCGTCCCGGCGACGGTGGGCTGTTGCGTCGTGGCGCTGTTGCCGCCACAGGCTGCCAGCAGGAGAGAACAAACTAGCACACAGGCTAGCAAAGGTCGATACATTCCTGAACTCCTTATACCTAAAAGATCTGTGTATCACTATACGAGCAAAACACGTACCGCAGGAGACGCGAGCGGGCAGGAGCAGGACACCGTCTCGTCTAAACATGACGGGGATATGCTCTCAACCTTATGCCGGAAGAGCAGGCAGCAGCGGACCCCATCCAAACCCATTGCTGCTCCTGCTGATCATCAATCTCTATCGGTCCTTTACACCATGTTAACATCTTCTGAATATCAGCTGTGTATCCTTGGGAGTATGCAAACGCGGCATATAACCGCAAGGATGATCTATGAACTGGCTGATACAGAACTGGCTGGATAGCTTCAAGACGGGTAGTGTTCAGGATCCGGGGGAACAACCGGATCCGCAGGTGCTCACCAATCGTGCTGATCTCCATGTCCATACGCGTGCTAGCGACGGGCTGGCGACGGCGGAACAGGTGCTTGAGCAGGTCGCGACCACCGGCCAGTTGCGTGTCGTGGCGCTGACGGATCATGACACCATGCTCGCACCGGCCCACGCGCGGCAGTTGCAACGCGATTTCGGCATTGAGGTGATCGTGGGCGAAGAAGTGAGTACGCGGGATGGCCATCTGCTGGCCCTGTTCATTGACCAGCCGCTCCCCCCAGGTCGTCCGGCGGCGGAAACGATTGCTGCGGTCCATGCTCAGGGCGGACTGTGCATCGCCCCCCATCCTTATGATTGGTTGATCCCGTCCCTCGGGCGGCGTGGTCTTCGCACCCGCTGCATCGGCCATGATCGGGCAGCTGATGGGCGCGACTGGGCCTTTGATGCCATCGAGACTGTGAATGCGAGTATTACCTGGCCGGTCGCCCTCGCCAACGGTTTGGCGCACCGTGTGGCCAGTGAGTTGGGGCTCCCCATGGTCGGTGGCAGCGATACGCATACCCTGCCCACGATTGGCCAAGCCTATACAGAGTTCCCGGGGACGACCGCCGACGATCTCTACCGAGCCATCACGCAGGGGACCGTCCGGGCAGCAGGCCATGGTTGGCGTGCTGCCCAATTTGCTGAGTTCTATCGCTTGACACTCCGTGAGCGTAGCCTGAGTGGTGCGCTTAAGCTGGCCGGCTCGAACCTGGCGCTGCTACACTAAACCATGACGTACGTCATTGGCATAGTGCTGCCCAAATTTCAGCGTCCAGCGACAAACGGTCTCGTAGCTGAGGATGACGCCGCGAGCCGCCATCACCTCTTCGACATCGCGAAAGCTCAAGGAAAATCGAAAGTAGAGCCAAACGGAATGTGCGATAATTTCGGCGGGGTAGCGATGACGTTTGTAGGATGGTGCTGCCGCGTTTGTCTTCATCCCGACAGTATCGCATAGGTTCCACCCGTGTTTGCCGACTACCGGTTACCGTGACAATACCTCACGAACACTGTCGGGTCGATCGTCAATTATGGTGAGAGGTATCGGCACGGTGAGCGGATCAACACCGATTCTGGGGAGTCGACGATCAACCAGGTGGTCAGCAAATGGATGGTCAAGAAGCAACAGATGCAGTAGACACCTGAAGGGGCGCATCTGCTGTTGCAAGTGCGAATGCAGGCGATCAATGACGATTAGGAAGCGACGTTCCAGAGCTGGTATCCCGGCTTCCGACCTATGCCGGCACCAGCCACAACATTGCACCAGGTAGCAGCTTGATCCCCCGGCGTTTTAGTGCTCTCCTATAACGAATGTCAGTTCAGTCAACCCCTGGCTAAACTCCCGTAAGAACTCCATCAAATTTTTGGCGGGCCCGCTCCACTTGCTCAAGGTGCGCTTCCGCCCAAATCCAGACACCACAAAAGGCGGCACTAAGACTGAAGCCAAGCTCGGTCAGTTTATATTCCACTTTGGGTGGAACGACTGGATGCACGGTTCGGATCAACAGGCCGTCACGTTCCATCTGACGAACCGTTTTGGTCAGCATCTTTTGACTGATGCCTTCGACCATATCCCCCAAACGGGTAAACCGCATTTCGCCCTTTTCCGCCAGTACGTCTAAAATGACCATTGTCCATTTATCGGCAACACGACCGATGAGATCGTTGACCAAGACTTCGACCCGCGGATCAATCTCCAACTCTGGGGGTGGGAACGTTGCGGGGTTGGCTTTCGCTTCATTCAGTTGGGTGATAGTGGGCATAGATAACTTGCTCATTTTTACACTCTCTTTTAGGTAAGTATAGCACTAATGGGTGCCTACTATACAAGGGTAAGTATACCTGCTACACTTCTAATGTCAACAAGGAATGCTCATGCCACGTAAGAAAGCAGATATCACCGTCCCGGATCTCACCGGCAAATTCGTCATCGTCACCGGTGCGAGCGACGGGATCGGTCTCGGTCTCGCCAGTCGTCTCGCCGCAGCTGGCGCGGACGTCCTCATGCCCGTTCGGAACCCGACGAAGGGTACTGCTGCTCTGGACCGTATCCGCTCGGCCACCCCAGGAGCTAACATTTCCACCCGGGAGTTGGACCTCTCGTCGTTGGAGTCAGTGGCGACATTCAGCGAGCGGCTGAACGATGAGGGTCGTCCCATCGACCTGCTCATCAATAACGCCGGCGTGATGACACCGCCAACCCGGCAGGCTACCCAGGACGGCCTGGAGTTGCAATTCGGGACGAACTACCTCGGTCACTTTGCTCTGGCCGCGCATCTTCTGCCGCTGCTACGGGCGACGAAGGCGCGTATCACCAGCCAAGCCAGCTTCGGCGCCGCTAGCGGCGCGTTCAACTGGGACGACTTGCAGTGGGCAAAGAAATACGTTCCAATGCGGGCCTACAACCAGTCGAAGCTTGCGCTCATGATCTTTGGTCTCGAACTAGATCGTCGCAGCAAAGCAGGCGGCTGGGGCATCACGAGCAATGTGTCCCACCCTGGGATCACCGCCACGAACCTGCTTGCCTCGCACCCCGAGATGGGTCGCGACGGCGACACCTTCATGATCCGGATGATCCGACGACTGTCCCGCAGTGGGATCCTGGCCCAGACGGTCGAGGAAGGTCTCCTGCCCGCTCTATACGCGGCGACTAGCCCGCAGGCGCAGGGTGGCTTGTTCTATGGCCCGAGCGGGTTTGCTCACCTTGCCGGCGCACCGGCAATACAGGAGATCTATACATCGGCTACCAGCGAGGCTGACGCCACCCGCATCTGGGGACTATCCGAGCAGCTTGCTGGCGTGAGCTTCCC
>JBBRHB010000334.1:0-5972 GCA_038223355.1 Chloroflexales bacterium | reverse complement strand
ACCACCGTAATATGGACCAATGACAGCACGAACGCGATCACGCACACCGCCACATCAGACACGTTGGGCCTTTTCGACACGGGCAATGTAACCCCCGGTCAGTCTATGTCCATCACCTTCAACACTGCCGGCACCTTCTCCTATCACTGCATCTATCATGGCACCTTAGGTATGGTCGGGACGATCACTGTAGTGGCACCGACACCTTCCACGTGGCTGCCTTTCATCAGGCGGGACTAATTTCTGCGTCTTACGACCGTCCGCAACGCCAGATCCCCTTCGGTGATTGTGATGGAGCGTCCTCTCTAACACCCTGCGTGCCGGGCATGCTGCCAGCATTCAGCCTATAATAGTAAGGTGGCTTGTAATGCTTCGCTACCGGCACGGTAAAAAGGTGCTCCATGAAATCAGATCGCTTTGCTCGCTTTGCCTGGATCGTGGTTGCCTATAATGTGGTGGTTGTACTCTGGGGTGCTTTCGTCCGTGCAACTGGCTCCGGCGCTGGCTGCGGCAGCCACTGGCCTCTATGCAACGGGGTTGTTATGCCGCAATCTCCGCAACTCGCTACCCTCATCGAATTTGGCCACCGGCTGACCAGTGGCCTGTCGATCCTCCTGATTGCGGTGTTGGCCGTATGGGCGTTTCGGGTTTATCCCAAAGGACACCGTGTCCGGCATGCTGCGGTCTGGTCGGGCTTTTTTATTTTCACCGAAGCACTGATCGGCGCGGGGCTTGTGCTGTTTAGCTTGGTAGCACATAATGACTCAGTGGCCCGCGTGTGGTCCCATGGCGCCCATCTGGTCAATACGTTCTTGCTGATCATGGTGCTGACGCTAACGGCTTGGTGGGCGAGTGGTGGCAAGCCGATGCGGTTACGCGGCCATGGCTCGGTCGGTGCCTTGCTAGGCGTCGCGCTGCTTGGTACACTCTTACTCGGCGCAACCGGCGCTATTACCGCACTCGGTGATACATTGTTTCCATCGGCCACCTTGGGTGCCGGCATTGCCCAGGATTTTTCAGCAACCTCCAACTTCTTGACGCGCCTGCGTCTCATTCATCCCGTCCTGGCAATTACCCTGGGCGTCTATATCGTCGTCGTAGCCCGCCTCGTAAGTGCAATGCGGCCAAATCCCGATACACGGCGCTTCGCCCAAGTCCTTATCGGGCTATTTGGGGTACAGTTTGTGATCGGGATGGCCAACGTCGGCCTGCTTGCTCCTATCTGGATGCAACTGATCCATCTGTTTGTGGCCGATCTGGTGTGGATTACGTTGGTACTGCTGGGTGCCTCCTCGATGCTGGCAGACGAGCAACCGACTGCCGAAGTTGCGCCATCCGGGGAACGGGCTGCGGGCAGCGTTGTGCCAACATCATGAGCTAGATACATTGATGGAGCAGACCATGACCACTGATATATCATCTCGAACGGATGGCGCAGATGCGCCTCCTCCGCGTCGTCGCCGGGTCATGCGATGGGTGAAGGTCACACACGTCGAGCAGCTGAGTCCGCGCATGGTGCGCGTGACCTTCACCGGAGACGACCTCGGTGCGTTCGCTTGGAACGGGCCTGCTGCCCACATCAAGCTGCTCTTTCCCGAAGAAGGCGAGGCTGAGCCTCACATGCCGCAGCCCGATGGACCACGAGCGACGCGTTTGCGTACCTATACGCCACGCCGCTTCGATCCTGCCGTCCCCGAACTCGAGGTCGAGTTTGTCCTGCACGGCGACGGTCCCGCTTCGAACTGGGCCGCGCAAGCACAAGTAGGCCAGACGCTGATCCTATCCGGCCCTGGCCCGAACTACCAAATCGATCCCGAGGCCAATTGGTTTCTGCTGGCTGGCGATGACGCAGCGCTTCCGGCGATTGAGACGATCCTGGATGCCATGCCCGCCGAAGCGCGGGTGCGCGTGGTGTTGGAAGTCGCCGACGAGCACGAGGAGCGGACGTTATCGACCGCCGCGCAGCTCGACATCACCTGGCTGCATCGAGCTGCACATCCGGATCAAGCAGATACGGCATTAGAGGCAGCGGTGCGCACCATTGAGCTTCCCACCGGCAACGGGCGCATCTATGTGGGATGTGAAGCAGCAGCCATGCGACGCATTCGCACTCATCTGCTTCACGAGCGTGGCCTCGCCCCCGCGACAATGGTCACGCGGGGCTACTGGAAGCTGGGTACTGATGACTACCCTGACCATGACTACGGCACGGACAGCTAGTGCCGGCGAATGTTGTCGCGGCCATCGTGCCCGTCACGTGCCGCGTCCTGATAGCTTGAGGAGTTTAGCCATGACTATACCAACCCTCCGTCTTAATGACGGCCACGCGATGCCCCAGATCGGCCTGGGTACTGCGTCGCTCAACGACGACAAGGTCGCGCCTGTGATCGTTACCGCGATCGAAGCCGGCTATCGTCACATCGACACCGCCTTCCGCTATGGCAACCAGCGTGGCGTAGGCAAGGGCATCAAGGATAGCGGCATCGATCGGGAGGAGTTGTTCGTCACGACCAAGCTGGATGGCGAGTTTCAGGGCAACGAGCATGCGATTGACGGCCTCGACGACTGCTTGCATCAGCTTGGCATGGACTATGTTGATCTGCTGCTGATCCACTGGCCGCTGCCTCAGCGCGACGAGTATATCTCCACATGGAAGACGTTCGAGAAGCTGGTTGAGGCCGGCAAGGTCCGGTCGATCGGCGTTTCCAACTTTAAGCCAGCCCATCTGGATCGGCTCCTAGCCGAAGCCACGATCCGCCCCGCAGCCAACCAGATCCAGCTGAATCCGCGCATCACACGGCCCGAGCAGTGTGCCTATAATCGTGCACACGACATCATCACGGTCGCATGGAGCCCGCTGGGACAAGGGAACGATCTGCTGAACGAGCCAACTCTGACCACGATCTCCACGAAGTATGGCAAGACGCCAGCCCAGGTTGTCCTGCGTTGGGACATTGACCGCGGGATCGTGGCGATCCCGCGGTCGTCGAACCCCGAGCGGCTCGCCCAGAACCTCGAGATCTTCGACTTCACGCTAACCGCCGACGAGATCGCCGCCATCTCGGCGCTCGACACCGGCGCAGAGAAGCGCGTCGACTCCGACACAATGGGGCACTGATCCTCGCTCAGCATCTAGAAGGAAAAGACCTCTTCGTGCAACTGGCGGTGTGGTAGTCCCGCCTCCTCAAATGCCAGCCTGATGGCGCTGGATAGTCGCGACGAAGCGCACAAATACACGTCGTGGTGACGGAGGTTGGGGATCATGCGACTGATCGTTTCGGCGGTCAGCGCATTTGCTGGCTCCGACGACGGACCGATCACGTAGATCACGCGGGCGCCACGCTGCCGGGCTATATCGTCAAGTTCGTTGCGGAAGACGACGTCCTTGGCGCTTGACACACGATACAGCAGCGTCAGGCGTTCGCCGGGCACGTCTATCGTCTCGAAGAGTGCGCGCATCGGGGTGATGCCGACACCGCCCGCGATTAGCAGCACGGAGGGTTGCGTGCGGCGAGGGCAGTCATCGCCCCATACGGCCCTTCAGCCAGAATCGGCGTGCCGGGACGTAGAGCCTGCAGCCGACGACTGCCCTCGCCGAGGGCCTTCACGGTGATCTGCAGGGAGTCATCCTGCGGCGGGGCCGACAAGGAGAACGGGTGCGCCGACATCCAGGTCCGGGCCGCCAGGAAGCGCCACCGGAAGAACTGACCCGATTCGGCTTCCAGTTCGTGCAAATACCGTCCGCGTATCACCACGCTGACCACGCCGTCAGCCTCGGGAATGACCTGATCCACCCGCAGACGATGGCGAAACGCCTGTTGCACTGGCGCGAGGAGCCTATACCGCAGCGCGAGGAAAAACGCGTATGTATAAAGCAGACTCCATCCGATTTGTACGGCTCGCAGACCGGCGAGGTCCGGACCCGCGAGCTGGTGACTGAACGCTAGGGCGACGGCGACGTACGTGGCCAAATACACGGCATGCCACCGCTCGTATGAGAGCTTGTGTCTGACTGCCCGCGCCGATACGATCCCGACACCAAAGAGCAGCAGCGTGCCGATGGTCGCGGTCAGTAGCCCCGGCAGGCCCATCAGTCGGAGCAGCGCCACCAGAATGCTTCTTTGGCTCGCCTGCACCCAGACCTGCGTCGCTGCAACGGCATGAGCAGCAATGAGCGAGAAGATCGCACGACCACCGACCGCATGCCACCGGGCAAGCCGATCTGCTCCCACGCCGCGCTCAATTGCCGGAGCCCTAGACATCAGTACAAGCATGATCGTGACGCCATAGCCGGCGAGCATGCCCATAGTATGGGCGATAAGCGGTACATCGAGCTGCAACGGCCGTGGTGCGGCCCGCATGACCAGTAGGAGGGCGGCGAGCGCGCCTGCGACGATCAGCGCGAGGAGCGCAGCCGGACGAAGGGTCCCACTGTTCTGGCGTAGCCTGCGGTGGTGCGGCGCTTCTGGCCGCAGTGTGGTTGGAGTGAAGCTGTTGCTACCCATGGCCATGCCCATGCTCGTGACCACCGCCCGGCCTCGGACGCGGCACCGGTGCCGTCACTGGGTTATCGGGTGCCGCCACTGAGCTATTCGGTACCGCCGCTGAGCTATCAGGCGCCGTTGCGAAGGTTGCGGCGATCGCTGCCGGGGAAACGGGAGACACGGCCGGCGCGCTCATACCGAACTGCACCCCCAGTACGGTCGCTGCTGCTAATAGGCCGATGGACATAGCTCTCTTTGTCCACCCCATGACTCGATGTTGTATGTTCATAGCTTGCCGCTCCTTGTCGTCGGTCCTTGATAGCGCTTCGGTTTGCTCGTGCGCCCGATGGTTGCGCCTCGCCTGATACGGGATCGGTTCGCATGCATATCTCTATCTCCATAGCGTTCTGTCAGTGTGATGTTTGCCATCTCAGTGACGCTCCGTCTGGCGCGTGCCTTGCCGGAGGACGGGCGGCTCATCACGCTCGATCTCGATCCGCGCCATGCCGAGGTTGCGCGCGACAACCTGGAGGCGGCAGGCCTGTCGGCTCGCGCGGAGGTGTGCCTTGGGCGTGCGCTTGATGTGCTGCCGGGCCTTGCGGCAGAGGCCCCCTTCGACCTCGCCTTCATCGACGCCGACAAAGAGACCTATCCGGCCTACCTCGACTGGTGCCTCCGTCTTGTCCGTCCCGGTGGGCTGATCGTTGCCGACAACGTGCTCGGCTACGGTCGCGGGGGCGACCTTCGCTCTGGAGCCATGGACGCGATGAATCGCGCTGCTGCCAGTGATCCGCGGCTCGAAGCACTCATCTTACCGGTGCGCGATGGCGCAGATGGCATCCTAGTCGGGGTCGTGCGTGAGCAACATATCTCATGACCTCACTGCCGCCTCCAAGATCGTCGCCGCCGCCAACGCCTTCCTGGCAACACTGAGCAGTAGTGAGAAGAATACCGGTCTGTTCGATTGGAGTAATACCGCACAGACGCAGCGCTGGTCCAACTTTCCCCCGGCCGGGTTCCAGCGCGCCGGCTTGATGTGGGGCAACCTGAGCTTGACCCAGCAGAACGCCTGGCTGCAGGTAATGCAGACGACCTGAGCACTGAGGGCTACAACCGCGTCACCGCCGAATGGAACGCCGATGACGCACTCCTAGCGCAGGAAGGTACTGGCGATTCGGCAAGAAGAACTACTACATCGCCCTGATCGGGATGCCATCGGAAACCAGTCCGTGGCAGTGGCAATGAGGTGGGCATCATGTGACGGTCAATGCCACGATTGCCGGCTCCAACATCTCGCTGACGCCCAGTTTCATCGGCGCGCAGCCCGCGACCTATATTGACTCCACGGGCAAGACGGTGCGTCCACTCGGCGACATCGAGGACGAGGGCTTCGCGCTGGTCAACTCGTTCGATGCCACGCAACAGAAAGCCGCGATCCTAGGCACCACGCCAATCGACCTGGTCCTTGGTCCCGACCAGGACGGCAAG
>JBBRHB010000333.1:0-5981 GCA_038223355.1 Chloroflexales bacterium | reverse complement strand
ACACCAATAATTGTTTCTGACGTGGGTCGGATCACCAGTGGCTCGGCCAGTTCTTCACCACCGGCGTGTGTCACCAACGCCACCTCTGGTGCGAAGCCTTCCACATGCTCGGCCTCACGCATCAAATAGCTCTGCGGGATCAACAGCGGAAAATAGGCATTCTGGTGGCCCGTATCTTTGATACGTTGGTCCAACCCCTGCTGAATCAACTCCCATAGCGCATAGCCGTGTGGTTTGATCACCATACAGCCGCGCACCGGCGACCACTCGCTAAGCTCCGCCTTGTCTACAATGTCGAGATACCACTGCGAATAATCTTTCGCACGCGTGGTAATACCATCTTTTGCCATCGCACAACCTCCTACAAGCGGTTAAAACAAAAATCCCATCCCTAAGCACTGTTTGCTCAAGGACGGGCCTTTTAAAGGCACGCGGTACCACCTTGTTTGGAGCCCATGCTCCCACTCTGCACTACGGCGTTACGAACGCGATAGCGGATTCCCGATCACGGTGGACTGGCCGGCACACCTTAGCGCTTACGCGGTTCGGCGGCAACTCAGGGGTGGGTTCCGCACTGCCTCGTCACCGGCTTTCACTCCTCCCGGCTCGCTGCGACCCTGGCACGGCGCGTACTGGTCCCCATCACAGTTTTTGTTTATGCTGTTGTGGCTGAAACTATACCACTCGCGGCAAGCGCCTGTCAACGGGCTAAAGAACTCAACATAACTTCAATAAATGGGCCTTAGTGGTAGGGCATCCACCTAGCCTGCTTACTAGGCTGAAGCGGCAGGCTCGATGAACTTCACCCGCACAAAATCCTGCAAGCCAATCCTTCCTAGAATCTGCCGAAACGGGGTGGGAAACGCTGTCAGAGCGGTTTTGGCATTGATCGGTTCTGGTTTCCCGACAGCATAAAGCCTACGATGCCAAAACACGGTACCACCTTCCGCCGCCACTATGTTGCGATACCAATCCACCTTTGGCCCATACGTCAACGCAATCACAAAACTCGCTCCCATCGGCCACACCATGATCACTGCTTCATACGGCTTTCCGCTGCGACGGCCAATGTGATGAATGAGCGCAAATGGGCCGCGGGAAAGTGTCGCAAACCTGCGCAAGAGCGGATTAGTGACGTATTTATTAACGACACGTATTCGATCAGGCAACATCAGTTCCTCCTCAATGCGCGCATGATCACTTCAACGACCGCATCGGCGCGGTCGAGTAGCGTGCTCTAAACATATACTCACTCCTGTTCAACGCACCTCGAGTCGTACGGTCACGTTGTCACCTTCCTCAAGGTTTTCTGCTTTTCGAACACTCGTTTTGATGGGCACAATGTAGCGGTCATCTTTGGGAAACAAGGACGTCGTCCACTCGGTTGTGCCGATTCGAACATTGACCGGAATCATGCCCCAGCCATACGTCACGACCCCTGATATGGCTTTCAGGTCGCGGCACTGCTTCGCCGGAATGGTAACGAAATACCATGGGGCGGGGCCCTTCCAGAACCAAATCTTGCCGTTGAACTCAATGTTCACTGGTACAGTATGTCACTGGCCAATGTATGCGTCCTGCTGCTACCTGCGCTCGTTCGGTGCCCCAAAGAGGTGTGTCCGAAAGAAGCTCACGATGGCGACGGTGGCGTGGACCCGGTTGACGGTCTTGCGGAAGCCGTGGCCCTCATCCGGAAACAGGACGTATTCAACCGGGACTCCGAGCTGCTGGAGCCCGGCCACGACCTGTTCGGCCTCGACAACCGGAACGTTAGTGTCGTTCGCGCCATGTAGCACGAGCGTTGCTGCCCTAACCCGGTCCAGCTTATGGATCGGCGACAACTCCCGAAGCAGCGCTGCTTCTGTCTCCGGATCACCATACTCAATCTTTGAGACCGCCGCCATCCAGGGCTCCGTGTGCGCGAAGAAGGTCTCGAAATTGACGATGCCGAACAGGTTGGCACCCGCAGCAAAGAGGTCTGGATACTCGGTCAGTCCGGCCATCGTCATGTAGCCGCCGTAGGAACCGCCCATAATCCCTATATGGTGCGGATTGGCAACGCCGCTTTCAACCACGTACTCCACGCAACTCGCGATGTCACGAATGGCGTTCACGCGTAGCGCACCGTTATCGAGATTAACGAAGGTCGTGCCGAAGCCGGAGGAGCCTCGCACGTTGGGCGCGAAAACGGCGATCCCCTCGGTCAGCAACGCCTGATAGGTACTATTGAAGGCCGGACGCTCCTGACCTTCCGGGCCGCCATGAAAGCTGATGACCAATGGAGCTGGCGTTGACGTGCCCCGAGGACGGTATAGCCAACCACTCAGTCCAATGCCATCGTGAGCCGAAAAGTGGACTAGCTCTGGCCGAACGAGCGTACGGAGATCGACGCCGGCATGGGAACTGTGGCTGAGCTGTGCGAGCTCGTTGGTCTGGCGGTCGAAGATCCAGATATCCGTGGGGGTCGTTGAACCGGTGCTTGTGAGTGCCAGGAAGCGACCATCCCGCGAGAAGCTGAGTTCGAACACGAGTTCAGGGGACAGGACCGGTCCGGGGGAAGATTCATGCGTTACGAGATCGACGAAGGCAAGTTCACTACGGCCCCCAACATTCCAATTCAGCACGGCACTCGTGCCGTCCTCGGTCAACTCAAAGCTTTGCAACTCGGCATCATCGCGAACTGCCAGAAGTTCGATCGGTCCCGGCTGACCGGCGTCGTCGAGGTAAATACAGGCGAAGGCCAGCAGCTCCCGCTCTCGGTTAGACGCGAGATACACCGTGCGACCATCGGGTGCAAAACGTCCGTTGCCGAATGTGCCGGGTCCGCTGTGGGGTGTGAGACACACTTCATGGCCGGTTAGGAGGTCGATCAACAGAAGATTGTTGTCACTCCGATGCTCCATCCGGTCGAGCAGGGCATGCGTTCGCGTACGGTTGACATCATCCAGCTGGCCGGTGCCACGATTTTCCGCGACCAATTGGAAAATGCCGGTGCTGATATCGATGAGATACGCATCCATGGCGTTCGCACTCCGGCGATTCGAGGAAACCATCAGCGCCTGACTATCGTGCGTCCAGTCGCCAAGCCAGTTATTGTCCTGGCCACCAGCGGTCAGGCAGTGCAGATCGGTTCCATTGGGATGGACGACATAGATCTGCTGGTTCATGCCACCGCCGGGCGCGACCGAGAAGGCGAGCCAGGCTCCGTCAGGCGACCAGCAGACGCGCGCGATCTGGTCGTCCAAGCCGGTCACAAGTTCGGGCCAGCCACCCCTCGTTGCGACCGTCCACACCTGTGGAACGCCGTTCAGATCGGAAACACAGGCGAGTTGAGTACCGTCTGGCCCAAAGCTGGGAGAAGTACAGCTCCCAATGCGGCCCATGGCAGCGATAGTGGTGTGAAGATTGGATGGCATCGCCCGGTCATCGGTAGTGAAATCGTTGGGAGCAGTGGTCATTATTGTCTTTCTTGGTCGTTGCCTTTGATGCCACAGCAGGCCATGTGCGGGCTGATTGTAGCAGACCGAAGCAGCGGGTGTGTATCAGACAATTTGCCCCGCTATTGAAACTCGCCCGTCTTCGTGCTACCATATACATAACAAAAGGTGATATTGTATGTCAAGAATCTTTAAAAGCATTACCGACACCATTGGTCACACGCCGCTCGTTGACATTGGTAGCTTGAACGATACCGGCGCGACGATCCTGGCCAAGCTCGAGTTCTTTAATCCAGGCGGCTCGGTCAAAGACCGCATCGGCCTGGCGATGATCGAAGCCGCCGAGCGTGAAGGCAAGATCAAGCCGGGTGAAACGGTGCTGATCGAACCGACCAGTGGCAATACTGGTATTGGGCTGGCGATGGTTGCCGCAGCCAAAGGTTACCATCTGATCCTGACAATGCCCGAGACGATGAGTATGGAGCGCCGTAAGCTGCTTAAAGCATATGGTGCTGAACTGGTGTTAACGCCGGGTGCGGAAGGAATGAATGGCGCGATTCGCCAGGCCGAGGCCCTGCTGTCCGAGCATCCCAATGGCTTCATTCCGCAGCAGTTCAACAACCCGGCCAATCCTGAAGTTCATCGTCGCACCACAGCCGAGGAACTCTGGGATGATACCGATGGTGCAATCGATATTCTAGTGGCAGGCATTGGCACCGGCGGCACAATCACGGGTGTGAGCGAGGTTATCAAGCAGCGCAAGCCCTCCTTCCATGCCATAGCGGTCGAGCCGACGGCCTCTCCGATCCTGTCCGGTGGCAAGCCGGGGCCGCATAAGATTCAAGGGATTGGCGCGGGCTTCGTGCCCAAGGTGCTCAATACAAGCAGCTACGACGAGGTCATTCAGGTGTCCAACGAGGACGCCTACGCCGCCGCACGCCGCTTTGGACGTGCTGGCTTGTTGATAGGTATCTCAAGTGGTGCCGCAGCCTATGCTGCCTTGGAGGTCGGTCGCCGGCCCGAAAACAAAGGCAAAATGATTGTCTTTATCTCGGCTTCGAACGGCGAACGCTACCTTAGCACGCCGCTGTACGACAGCGAATAATGGGCAGCGGCTGAACCCAGTGGGCCGGCTCATCGAGCCGGCCCTTTTCTATCCTGGCTCCCCGGTACCGCTTACCGCCGCTCGACCCAGCGTTCGCCGCACTCACCACAGTGGATACGGTAGATCGACGGTGCGATGCGGACTACGTCAAAGTGCAAACGCCCCTGCTCATAGGTATGACAGGCTGGGCACAGCAGCCGGTCCTCGTGATGGTGCGGCCGCAAGATGTGCCAAACCACGCTAATGCCGTGGAGTAGCAGCGCCAGGCCGAAAAAGAAGACAAAGGCGAGCATGAACTCACCGAGTAGCAAGAAAGCGCCATGCAACGGCTCGGGCAATACCACTGCGATCAATAATGGCGATGCAGAGCACAGGATCATGGTCGCGAAAAACCTCGTCGGCTGCTCGGTAGCCGGAGAGGTACTCGGCCGTGGAATAGATGGTCGATGTGGTGCCATATGCGTCGCCTTTTATGGTTGCGTCCCTTTAAGGAAGGCTGCACCCAGGTGCTGGAACAGCTGACGACTGCCAACCAGCGCATACGCACCACCGATGTTGGTCTCAGTCAGGTAGGCCGTATCGACAGCGATGCGCTGGATCTGTTGCGAATTGATATCCCGTAAGCTCCACAACAAGCCCGCAGCAGCCTCCGGTGTGAGATCGGTATGAACATAAGCGGCCAGCGCGGCCGTGAGCTCGTCGGCGTGATGCAAGGTCGTCAATGCGCCTTGCTGCCGCAGCGCCTCCTCAACAGCAATCATTACCTGCTGCTGCCGCCGCATGCGCTGAAAATCCGAGTCCGGATGGCGGACACGGCTGTAAATGAGGGCCTGGTCGCCATTCATATGTTGTGGTCCGGGCATAAAATGCGCCGTCATATAGCCATAATCCTCGGTCGGAAACTGGGGGTCATAAAGCTCGGTTGGAACATCGACCGTTATACCAGCTATTGCATCTATCAAACCACGAAAGCCACGAAAGTCAACTACCGCATGAGCATTGATCGGAATGCCCAGCAGTGTACTCACTGTCTGACGGGCTAGCGCCGGGCCGCCACCGGCTCCGGCTGCTTCACCAAGATAAAAGGCCGAGTTGATCTTGCCTTCGCCGCCACCGGGAATTGAGACCCACAGATCACGTGGGATCGACATCAAGGCCACGACATGCTGCTGTGGATCGAGCCGGACCAGGATCATCGAGTCGCTACGCGCCAGCATCCCTTCGTTGGGACGAGCATCGATCCCCATCACGAGCACGGTCATCCCGGCCGGGACGGCAATTGTTGGCGATGGTTGCAAGGTAGCAGTGGGCTTAACCGTCGGTGATGGCTGCGCGATGGGTGTGCTGGTTGGCGCTCGCGTCGCAGTTGGCCTGATGTTCGCGGACGCTGCATGCGTTGTCGTGGCTGCGGGCGGCGCAGTGGCAGAGGGCGTGGAGCC
>JBBRHB010000332.1:0-6005 GCA_038223355.1 Chloroflexales bacterium | reverse complement strand
CCACGAATTGCTCAGCCTTGACTTCGCATATCCACAGGCTGATGGCACCGGCGATTATGAAGCGCGCTTCAGCCCGGCTGCAGATGGCGAGGTGGTGTGCTTGATCCAGGACGTTGCCGAACGCAAAGCCGTCGAGCGGCTGAAAAACGAGTTTGTCTCGATGGTCTCGCACGAGTTACGCACACCGCTCACCTCGATTCGTGGCGCACTGGGCCTGGTGAACGGTGGTGTGACCGGAGTTATCCCTCCTCAGGCCAAGGCGATGATCGAGATTGCCCATAGCAATAGTGAACGGCTAGTGCGCTTAATCAACGACATTCTCGACATTGACAAGATCGAGTCGGGGAAGATGGACTTTGATATCAGCCGCTTGCGCCCGGCTGACGTTGTGGCCCAGGCAATAGAGGGGATGCGAGGCTTCGCGGACCAGTTTGAGGTGGGCTTCCGGTTACATATCCCCGATCCTGAGCTCGTTGTGATGGGCGATGCTGATCGGCTGACGCAGGTGATCACCAATCTGCTGTCAAACGCGGCAAAATATTCTCCGCACGGCGAGGCGGTTGATGTCAGCGTGATACAGCAGGGTCAGATGGTGCGCGTGGCGGTCGAGGATCATGGCCCCGGCATTCCGCCGGTCTTCGAGCACCGGATTTTCCAAAAGTTTGCCCATGCCGATTCGTCAGATAGCCGGCAAAAGGCGGGGACCGGGTTGGGCCTAAGTATCTCAAAGGCGATTGTGGAGCAACTCGGGGGGCTGATCGGTTTCACGACCGCCGTGCCGGGTGGCACTCGCTTCTTTTTCGAACTCCCACTCGTTGAGGACCACGTCGAGATGACAGTGCCACGGATGCGGCATGTGGAGGCGCTACACATTGTCGACCAGTTGCCCATCCTCACCCTCGGGGTAGGCCAGGAGTAGACGTCCATCGGGTGTCATTGTTAGCAGGCGGCGCGGAGCAGACGTTGCGTGCTGGCGCCGAATGCGGTCTAGGCGTATGGCAGTTCGCCAGGAGACCAAGCGGTGCCAGAGCCAAGCACGCCCTCCCGTTGCAGGCTGAGCCATTGCAGTATCTCGACGCAGCTTGAGCGCGTCGGAGAGGTGCTGCTCGTGCAACACGCGGACTGCACTAGAAGATTGATAGGGATACATGCTCCCTCCGGTATATCCACTGTAATGCGGTGTGGGAAAAGGCACAGAGGCGGGGTGCCTGGCAGTCAGTGTACCACCTGGATCGGCATGTGGCTGCGAGCATGCTGCCTAAAGATGATGCAGACGATTTTATGCATTGTGTCCAAACGATGGGCGTGCTATTTATAAGAGCTGCCATCAACGTGGGCTACTGTGTGGTCGGAATTAGCGGCATCACATCGGGATCAACCGTTAGGAGGGTGGTACTCATCCAGCCGGTGACACCGCGAGGATTACCAACCAGCAGCCAGCCGGCATCCACAGTACGACCGACGACGTCCAATGTTTCACCAGCATTGGCTTGATCCAGTACGGCACCATTTACGGGCAATTGGCGCATGTTGCCACCGTTCGCCACCAGGGCGGTGAAGGTGATTGGCAGGCCAAGCAGGGCAGCCGGTAACTGGAGTGGCTGGGTGTTCGCGGGCACCGTTACTGTGCCCGGCCCATTAATGTCCCACAGATGCAGCAGCATGTGCATATTGCTGGTGGTGTCGGCGATGTGGCTGCGCATGGTTACTTCAATCTGGTGAATCGCATCATCCGAACAGAGCGTCAGATGATAGTCCGTCTGATCAAACGTCACGCCCGCTACTTGGTCTGCGATTGGGCGTTCTTTCCCCGGCTGTACTAGGTGGCCGGTGTTATTGAGTGCTGCGAGCACTGTGGAACGACCGCCCGCAAATTGGTCACAGGTGAGCCCATCCAAGGAGATCATACCGGCCGACTGCAGATCGGCCAGAGGCACATTCGAGGTGAGGCGCTGTAGGGCCGGGCCAGCGGTAAATTGGAGGACGATGCCGGCGCGTGGGAGTTGGCCGACCTGGTACCACTGGGCTGTTTGAGCCGCGCTAAGGGGCAACGGCCCGTGCACATTGATAATCCCATCGACCAGGGTCACGTCTAAGCCCTGGGGCATCCCGCTCTTTATCATGTCCGAGGAACGATTAAGGTAGTGCAGCCGGTTGGCGCTCGCTTCGACGGTATCGTCGCTTAGGACCGTGGCAGCATCGGGGGCCGTAGACTGATCAACACGAGATGTCATGCGGTACCTCTTCGCTGCCTGAGTCTGGTGAATGACGCGCCAGATGCGGTCAAGCATAGCCGGGGTAATAGGCGTTCCGGCATGGTGCTCGATATACGTGGGTGTTGGCGTTGGGAGGATCGTTGGATTGCGAACGGCGGTCGCTTGAGTCGTCGGGGTGATGGTGGGGCTGGGAGCGGTCGTCGGCCGAGCCGTCGCAAGCGGTCGCGCGGTGGATAGCTCGTTCGTTGGAAGCGGTAGAGCGGCCGTACCGGTAACGAGATTGCCACCACAGGCGACAAGCAGCGGAACAAGGATCACGAACAACAAACGCCGGCGCTGGCCCATACACTCCCCCATGATATCGACGCAGTCTTACTCTAGTGACCGGGAGTTGCCGCGGCAAGTGGTCAAAGGTCCTGTTCGGAGTGAGTGTGGGGTCATCCGCCGCTGGCAGTGTTTATTCAGTAGGCGCCTAGTTCATGCAGCCGGTCATCATCGATGCCCCAGTGGTGCGCGAGTTCGTGCAGCACCGTCCGTCGTACCTGGCGCGCCAGATCTTCGTATGCCGGGAAGTCGCGGAGTAGGATATCGGCGAAAATCGTGATCACGTCGGGCGCGACCAGGGTGTAGCCCTGGTTGCGGGCCGGCAACGGAATGCCTTCATATAAGCCATAGAGGTCGTGGCCACGCTGGAGGTGGACGGCGCGGCGCTGGACCTCGCTGGGACGGGCGGCGACCATCACCACCAGATTCGCACTGGCCAATCGCGCGGCAAACACCGGCGGCAAGGCCGCTAACGTTGCGCTGACGATCGCTTCGACATCGCCTTGATCGTACTGCCCTGTATCATCCATCGCTTGTTCCTTCCCACGAAGCGCAAGCTGAGCGTTGCTTTTATTGTAGCGTCAACTGCGGTTTGTGGGCGACGAACAAGCCGTACTCCATCGCGCCGTCTAGATAGGCCTGCCGGAGGTCGGCGAAGGATGCTGTGAAGGCCCCAACATCGCGGCCCAGATGCGCACTCAGCCAGCGGAGCAGTGGGCGCTGTTGGAGGGCGATTGACAGATCCCAGGTCCGAATGACGTGCGGCGTAATGAGGCGCACGGCCACATCCTCAAAGCCGGCGGCGCTTAACCACGTCTGGTAGTCATCCACACTCCCGAAGGGGGGGCATAACATGCCGTGGGCCACGGCCTGACGCAACTGGGTCGCCTCAGAACTCGGATCGGTACTGGCAAGCCAGGCGGCTAATGCTAACGTGCCACCGGGGGCCAACGCGCGGTAGGCTTCGCGGGCGAAGTAGGCCCGGTCGGCGAGGTGCTCACTGCATTCAACGCACCAGACGAGTTGGCGGGAGCCATCCGCAATGGCCCACGTCTGCTGAGCATCGGCAACCTGTACCTGTACACGGCCGGTCAGATGCTGGCGGCGGATGTTGATGTAGCCGATCAGCTGCTGGAAGCGGCTTAACGTGATGCCCCGCCCTTGCATGGCAGCATGCTGCGCCAGCCAGATTAACGAACCGGCATAGCCGCAGCCGATATCGATGAGCCAGCCCTGCTGTGGTGCACCGGCGAAGGCATAGAGTTCCTTAATAAGGCGTTCTTGAGCCACTGCTTGTGATGAGCGATCAGTCGCATCGTCCCAATAGCCATGATGGACATGTTGGCCCCAGAGCAGATAATAAAAAGGGGCCAGCAGATTATAGTGGCGGCGAATCCGTTGCGTGAGATTGGATCCCGCCGTAGTCGTTGTAGCCATATCGTACCCCATGACTGTTACTCGTCACAACACTATACATGACCATTGGCAGATTGCGTACAGCCAGTAAGGGCTAGCAGTTCCCGGACGGGCTGTGGCACACTACATTGCGTCTTATGAGTACCGGCAGGTAACAACAGGATCTTATAATGTCAGCACGCCAACAGCCTCGCCGACGGCACTGTGGAGTAACAGCAGGACGGGCAAGCGACGGTCTAGGCCTACGCGCGAGGGCTATGCGGAGCGCATCTGCCGGTGACCAGCCGCCCAGGTACACCGCCAATGATCCGATCGACGAGCGATTCCACGCGCAATACCAGGGCTTACCGGTCCCGACCTATACCTGGCAGCAAGCCGGTAGTGGCTTCGTGTTGACGGACTACAACGACGCGGCGGACAGGCTAAACCATGGCAAGATCAAGCAGTTTCTTGGAAAGACGAGCATCGAACTCTTTGGCAGCGACTCGCTTATTATCGCGGAGATCGCGCGTAGCTTCGCCGAACGGAGCACGTTCAGCCGCGAGATGGCGCACCGTTTGGGTTCAACAGGCGAAACGCTCGAGCTGCATGTCACCTACGTCTTCGTTCCGCCCGACCTGGTGCTGGTGCACACGGAAGATATTACCGAACGCCGCCGGATGGAAACGGCGCTCCGTGGCGAGAGCGAGCGGCTCGCCGCCGTGATCGTGATGCAAAACGCGATTGCGACGGCCGGGCTCGATCTGCCGGAGATCATGCGCTTGGTCGTGGAGCGCGCCCAAGAGCTGACACAGGCGGGTGGCGCGGTGGTCGAGCTGGCCGAAGGCGACGAGATGGTTTACCGGGCGGCATCCGGGAGCGCGGCCGCCCATCTTGGCCTGCGTCTTAAGATCGATGGTAGTCTCTCCGGTCATTGCGTCCGGAGCGGGGAGATCCTGCGCTGCGTCGACAGCGAACTCGACCCGCGCGTTGATCGGGCCGCCTGCCGGCGCATCGGTGTGCGCTCGATGATTGTCGTACCCTTACGCGCCGACCGCGTGAGCTGTGGAGTACTTAAGGTCATGTCTGGCGAGCCGGATGCTTTCAGTGAGCGCGACGTCGATACCTTGCAGTTGATGGCGGGACTGACCGGCACAGCCATCAGTAATGCGAGTGCGTTCGAGGCCAAGCAGGCCCTGCTGGCCGAGCGCACGGCTACCCTGGCAGCAATCCAGACCAGTGAGGCGCGTTTCCGCTCGCTGGTCCAGAACGCCTCCGACGTTATTACGGTCATTGATGCAACAGGTAGCACGATCTATCAAAGTCCGTCGGTCGAGCGTGTACTTGGTTATCGTTCCGACGAATTACTCGGTCTGAATGGCTTCGGACTACTTCATCCAGATGAGCAATCGCGCGTCTACGAGGCCCTCCGCAAGACGATGTCTGCACCGGGCACAGAAATAACCATGGAATTGCGCTTACGCCACAAAGATGGCTCCTGGCGGGTGATCGAGGCGACCGGCGCGAACTGGCTACACGATCCGGCAGTCGGCGGTATCGTCGTTAACTACCGGGACATTACAGAGCGCCGACGCGCCGAAGATGTGCAGCGCCAACTGGCGGTGATTGTCGAATCATCGGCCGACGCCATTCTAAGCGCTACCCTGGATGAGCGCATTCTTAGCTGGAATCCTGCCGCCGAACGGCTCTATGGTTACGCCGCGGCAGAGATCGTTGGGCAACAAAAAGGCATCCTTGTACCAGCCGACCAACGCCGGGAGACGGCGCTTGTGCTGGCACGTGTCGCAGCCGGTGAACGCATCCTGCAACATGAGACGGTGCGACGCCGCAAGAATGGAACACTGATCGACGTTGCCCTTTCGTATGCCCCCCTCAGCGATACGACCGGCACGATCATCGGCTTCTCAGTGATCGCGCGAGATATCAGCGAACGCAAGCAAATTGACCGCATGAAGAGCGATTTCATCTCCACCGTGAGCCACGAGCTCCGCACGCCGCTTACCTCGATCCGAGGTGCGGTTGGTCTCGTCGCCGGTGGCGTTACCGGTG
>JBBRHB010000331.1:0-6007 GCA_038223355.1 Chloroflexales bacterium | reverse complement strand
CGCAGCATAGCTCTCGGTGTTGGAGGTTGGAGATACCTTGGGTTCCTCGCGATAACTCGGCACTTTACCGGCGTCAATAAAGCCCGCCCCGTACTGACCACGGACCATATCGGTTTTCAGGCGGCCATTGCTGAAGGGCCGGACGGCGCGCAAGACCTTGACCTTTTCATCGCGAACCGCATCGGCATCAAAGGCCACCGGGGGCTCCATGGCAACCAAGGTCAGTAATTGCAACATGTGATTGGCGATCATGTCCCGGACCAGCCCGGCTTCTTCGTAGTAGGGGCCGCGCTGTTCGACACCCAAGGACTCGGCCACGGTGATCTGCACGTTGTCGATGTATTGACGGTTCCAGTTCGTCTCCCAGATGGTATTGGCAAAGCGCAAGACCAACAAGTTCTGAACCGTTTCTTTGCCGAGATAGTGATCGATGCGATAGACTTGCTTCTCGTCGAAAACCTTGAGGACCGTTTCATTGAGGGCCTTAGCACTCGCAAGATCGCGTCCGAAAGGCTTTTCTACGACGATGCGCGTCCAGCCCGAGCCGCTTGAGCGGGACGTGACTAAGCCGGCATGGCCCAGCTGGTCAATAATTTTCGGAACAAAGGAGGGCGAGGTCGAGCAATAAAAAGCGCGATTGCCTTCAGTACCGCGCTCGTTGTCGATTTGTTCGAGCAGAGCCTTGAGACCGACATACGTATTGGGGTCGTCAATGCTACCAGAATGATAGTAGAGGCCCTGCAAAAAGTTATCGAGTACGGATGGATCGACCGTTTTATCTGCTGCGGTCGTGTCGCGGAGTTGCTGGCGGAACTGCTCATGACTCATGGGCGTGCGGGCGATGCCAACGACACTAAAACCAGGCGGCAATGAGCGATCCTCAAATAAGGCCCACAGGGCTGGCATCAGCTTCCGCTTGGTTAGATCACCCGAGGCACCAAAAATGACCAGGACCGAAGGTGTCGGCGTGCGCTCGAGCCGTAATCCGGCGCGGAGTGGATTGGCAGTAGTATCAGCCATAGTTGTCCTGTACTCCTTATACTCCGTAGTGCCTATCGTAGCATAGCCCACAAATTTAGCGGAGGACCGGCCAACACAAAGGGGGCACAGGTCCTCCTGTACCCCCTTCGGTCACGCACCGGCTGCAACGCTAGATTAAGATCAGCATCGGGTGTTCCAGGATCTTTTTGAGTGCTTGCATATATTGGGCCGCGACGGCCCCATCAGCGACGCGATGATCGACCGAAATTGTCGCCTTCATGATCTGACCAATGGCAAGCTGACCATCGCGGACTACCGCCATCTCGCGGACGGCACCCACGGCTACGATGGCAGCCTGGGGCGGGTTAATAATGGCGACGAAGTTCTCGACCGGATACATGCCCAGGTTCGAGACTGTGAAGGTCCCACGCCCTAGCTCGTCGGGCGTAGCCTTGCCGTTGCGTGTACGCTCGATCAACTCCTTGGCTTCACTGCTTACCGTGCCGAGCGACTTCTTATCAACATCGACCACGGCCGGAGCCAAGAGACCATTGTCGGTCGCGACTGCGACCGAGATGTTGATCGCGTCGTGATACTCCAGCGAATCCTCGGCATACGAGGCGTTCAGGACCGGGAACTGCCTGAGGGTTTGTGCGGCGGCTTTGACGATAAAATCGTTGACGGTGATGCGCGTCTCGGCCGTGGCATTCAATTGCTTCCGCAGCTCCATCAAGGCATCCATGTCGATCTCGCTCGACACATAGAAGTGAGGTACCGGACCCTTCGACTGCACAAGCCGGCGGGCGATGGTTTGGCGCAACCGGGAGAGTGGCTCGCGGCGCGTGCCCGGAGCGGTTGGCTTGGCTGTGGGCGCAGCCTGGGGAGCCGGGGCAGCAGGCGGCGCCGCGACGGCAGCGGGTTGGGCTGGCGGTGCGGTGGGCTGGGCCGCGGGAGCAGTAGGTTTCTGTTGGGCAAAAGCCTCGACATCCTTGCGCACGATCCGGCCACCAGGTCCACTCCCAGGAATCGCTTGCAGCTGAAGGTTTTGCTCGCGCGCGAGCCGCTTAGCCATTGGCGAGGCGAAGACGGGTCCGTTTGCACCCTGCTGAACTTGGCCGGGCTCGATATCATCACCGACAGCCGGACGTGGCGAGCCAGTTGGATTAACTTCGGGCGCACCAGGTTCAAAATCCTCGGGCTGCTCGTCGGAACCGTAACCGGGCCGGAGGTCTTGCACATCGCCAAACTTGGTGGCAGGCTGCGACGCATCACTTTCCGCCACGGCCAAGGCACTTTGGGGAGACTGCGCATCTGCCGCCTGGGCAGCACCATTTGTTGGCGCGGCGGCACCGACTGTGGCCGCAGCAGGGCCATCTAACACAGCGATCTGGTTACCGACAGGCACGACCGCACCTTCGTCTGCAATGATCTGTGTTAGCTTGCCTGAGTCGAACGCTTCGATCTCGATGGTCACCTTGTCGGTCTCGATCTCGGCGATGGCATCGCCTTTTTTGACATCGTCACCAACTTTTTTTAGCCAGCGGACGATTGTGCCTTCGGTCATGTCGAAGCCCATCTTGGGCATCGTAATATCAGCCATACGGCATCCTTTGCTAGGTTACCATTTCCGCAGGAGAGCGTAGCGTCCTTACGCAAGCACCTTTTTGATTGCGGCCTTGATGCGATCGGGCGTAACGACCACTTGTTGTTCAAGGTTGCGAGCGTAGGGGAACGGGACTTCTTTGAAGCCGACACGCGCGATGGGCGCGTCTAGGTAATCGAAGCCGTGCTCATAGAGTTGGGCCGCGATTTCGGCGGTCATGCCATGTGTTTCCCAATCTTCCGCGACCACGACTGCATGATTGGTTTTCCGGAAGCTTTCGAGCGCCAGCGACATATCCATGGGCCGTAAGGTGCGCAAGTCAATAATCTCGCACTCGATACCTTCCTTGGCCAGATCGTCGGCAACGGCCATACACAGGTGAACAGGTCGTGAATAGGTCACAAGCGTGATATCTTTGCCTTCACGCGCTACCCGCGACTCGCCAATTTTGACCTCGTAGGGCTCGTCCGGAACCTCGCCCTTGACGCCGTACATCAAGGTGTGCTCGATAAAGATGACCGGATCGGGATCTTCAAATGACGCCTTGAATAGGGCCTTCATATCGGCAGGTGTCGCCGGAGCAACGACCTTTAAGCCGGGAACATAGGAAAACATCGAGTCAAACGACTGCGAGTGCGTCGCCGAAAGTTGGGTCCAGCCATTGGTTGTGCGCAAGACCATGGGGACGTTGATCTGGCCACCGAACATGTAGTGAATTTTGGCGGCATGGTTAATGATCTGGTCGAAGGCCAACAGCGAGAAGTTGACCGACATGATCTCGCAGATCGGACGCATACCGAGCATAGCTGCGCCAATGCCGATACCGATGATGCCAGATTCCGCGATGGGCGAGTCACGAATGCGTTCGGGGCCGTACTTTTCCAAAAAGCCTGCGGTCACACCATAGGTGCTGCCATAGTAGCCAATATCTTCGCCGACGATGAAGGCGCGTTGATCGTCCATTGCTTCATGAAGCGCGGCTTGGAGCGCTTCACGAACAGACATGATTGCCATAGTATATGTATCCTCTACCTCTCGTTTAAGCTCGGGGTGAGATGGGATTGGCGTAGGCCGTCTGGGGATCGAGCCACTTTTCTTCGGCGACCGGACTCTCGTCAGCAAACTTAACCGCTTCGGCTACCTCTTGCTCGACCTCATGGACCAGCTGTTTGTCTTGATCCTCGGTCAAGAGCCCCTCGGCGAGCAACTGCTGGCGGAAGGTCACGATTGGATCCTCCGCACGGTGCTTTTCAACATCTTCCTTGGTGCGGTACTTTTGTGTATCCTGAGCCGAGTGACCACGGAAGCGATAGCTCATCGCCTCAATCAGGGATGGCCCATTACCGGCGAGTGCGTGGTCGATAGCACGCTTCGTCGCCTCATACATTTCGATCGGGTCATTACCATCAACCCGCTCTGAGCGTACGTCGGAGGCACAACCCTTCTTGTAGATTTCGGTCACGGCACTATGAATCTCGATTGGTGTTCCCATCGCGACCAGATTGTTCTCACACATGAAGATGACCGGTAACTTACCGAGTTGGGCGAAGTTCATGGCTTCGTAAAACTCACCGCCATTGGTCGAGCCGTCGCCGAAGTACACGATCACGACCTGCTTGTCGCCGCGGATCTTGATTGCCGTACCCATTCCACAGGCCATGACCAGATGAGCGCCAATAATGGCATAGCCACCCCAAAAATTCTTGGAAACATCGACCAGGTGCATCGACCCGCCGAGTCCCTGCGCGCAGCCGGTCGCTTTGCCGAAGAGCTCGGCCATTAGCACTTTCGGATCAAGACCGCGGGCAATGGCGTGACCATGGTCGCGATAGTGGGTCAGGATATGATCTTCAGGACGTAGGGCCGCCATTGAACCAACCGCGATTGCTTCCTCACCAACATACAGGTGCAGAAAGCCGCCGATCTGGGCACGCGTATACCCTTCCTGGCATTTTTCTTCGAAGTTGCGAATCAAAACCATCTGCCGGTACATATGGAGCAACTGCTCGTTACTCAACCCGGCGTGCTGTTCGATAACATCAGGGGTGCTTGCCATCTTCGTTTCCTTTACTTGACCTCTATGACCCGTGCATGCTCGGCAGACGCGTACGTTGGATGCTCTATTTTATTGATTACAAGCGACAAACGAAAAACCGGTTCAGCATGCGCTGTTCCACCAATTCCAGCCATCTCAAGCAATGCCTGGGCCTCGTCACGTGTGTAGGCACGCAGCACCGACAGAGGGCCATCGTGTCTAGACAGTTCGTGAAATGGACCGAGTGAAAGTAAGCATGCACCCCAGTAGCCGCCCCAACAGCGCCGCAGATCGCTCACAATCACGCCAGCTCGCGCAACGCGCGCCATCTCGCGAAGCAACATCACAGCAGCATCGTCCGTGAAATGGTGCAGCGCCAACGTAGACGTGACAATATCGACTGACCGGTCGGCAAAAGGCATAGCGAGGGCATCATGCTGTAACAGAGCAACCGGTGCCTCGCCAAGCGTGCGCGACGCGACCTGGATGATATTATGCTCGATATCACTCGCAACGACCCGCAGCGTTCGACCTTGGGCAGCGGCCCACTGAGTGAGTACTTGTGGACCATCTGCCCCACCCGTCGCAATATCCAAAATGGTTGGGATATGGCCGGGTGGGAGCCTTTCGATCCAGCGCTTCACCCGTCGCAGAATAGCCCAATTGCCGCCCAGATAGCGGTTAACCGCCGCCATATCGCGGCACGTAGCGGCTAGCAGGTCGAGGTCGCTAATCGGTGCATCCAACAGTTCCGCGTTGAACCGTTGTCGAGGCACACGTCTCATGCAGCTTTCGTCTCCACCAAGGGCATATTATGCATCAAAATGGGTTAACGCGCTAGCACGATGGTTTAATATTCTATCGTGACCCACACACCATGCTCGGCGTGTGAGCGGCGACCCGCATCCAACACCTGTTGGTTGCGTAAACCATCTAGGAAGGTTGCCCCACCAGCGATGGCCGCACAATTGCCGGTCCCATAGGCCTGCAAGGCATGACCAAGATAGACTGTGCCCCGGCCAAAGTCACTGTCTGGCAGATGAGCAGGCAGCTGTATATTGTCAGGGGGTGTACGGTCGATCCATTCCTCGCCCCCGCGCGATACTGTGAGGCGACCAGCCTGCAAGCGCAAGGCACCCGTTGCGCCGTGAATAGTTAAGCTATTGGGCTCCTCACAAGCGGCAACCATGCTGAGAGTCATGCTCCCCAAGCCACCGCCGACAAAGCGCAGCTGGGCCGCCACAAAGTCGTCGGCAGATACAGCCCTTACGCTGCCGTTGTAGGGACGCTCGCGCACGAAGGTATGTATCGTGAGACTGACGGCTTCGATCTCCCCCCATAGGAAGCGCAGTGTATCGATCTGATGTGATCCCATGTTCGCCCATAGA
>JBBRHB010000330.1:0-6019 GCA_038223355.1 Chloroflexales bacterium | reverse complement strand
ACCTGGGGGAGGGTACCGGCGACAAACATGAAACCCGTCGCAAGCACCGAACCGGTCATCCCATAGACATAGAACGGGAGCGCAATGCGGAGCACCCAGCTCCCAATCATGGAGATAAGGCCACCAAACCATAACAGCGCGAAGTTGCGTTGGCGTAGTGTTTGGAGCATCACCTTACTCCTTTACTTTTGGGGTATCTTCACGTTGATAGCGAACGAGCCGCTGAGGTACATGGACTTCCTGGCTCAGTAATTGTGCGACTGTGACACGCCCAGTATTGGCCACTCTAATGTGAACAACCCGCCGTGTCAAGCGAGGGTCACCCGATGCCAGGAGACAATCTCAGGCCGTAAATAAGCCAGCGGCTTTACGCAGATAGTCATAACCTGAAAAGACGGTGAGCAGGACAGCGCCAATCATAATCCAGAAGCCGAGTGGCAGCAGGAAGGCTATCAAACGCAAGATAAGGTAGGTATCAAAGGCTGGGAACGGCGTCAGATGGGTGCCCGGAGCCAAGCCTGCACTCCCCCAGAGCAACATCCAGACGATCGCAATGATCGTCAGCAGCATTTTGTGCTTGCCCCAGCGATCAGATGGAATAACCGTACCTTCCGCAGCGGCGAAAGAGCGCAACCCGGCGACGATGAACTCACGCGTGATGATCACAATCGCGATCCAACTTGGCAGCAAACCAATCGCGACCATCCCGATCAGGGCCGCTGAGGTATACACCTTGTCGGCAGTGAGATCAAGAAAGATGCCTAGGTTGCTGACCCACCCATAACGGCGAGCCAAGCGACCGTCGATGGTATCAGTGACCGCCATCACTACAAACAAGAGTGCCGAGATAAAGAGGCTAAGATGCGTCGAGCGCAGGATCAAGAGGATTAAAGGCAACGTAGCCGCCAGGCGTCCAAAACTCAGAATGTTAGCGGGGTTCCATGGAATCCGCACAGCGTTGCTCCTCATCTACGCTTAGTGTAGCCCAAGCGGGAGCATGGTGCAAGCTGCATAACGGGAAGCGCTGCGCCCCCGTGGTGCCACAGCGACACTTTAGCCACCCGCCGGCGCACCGACTTCCACTGTGTCCGCCGCGTCATCAACGCTAAATTGCATAGTATACAAGCGCGCAAAGAGACCTTCCTGGGCCATAAGTTCGGCATGCGTACCCTGTTCAACGATGCGACCATGCTCGAGCACAATAATGCGCGAGGCAATCTTTACGGTGGACAAACGATGAGCAATAATGAACGTCGTCCGATTCTGCATGAGCCGCTCTAACGCATCCTGAACCAGACCTTCGCTTTCGGCATCCAGCGACGAGGTAGCCTCATCGAGAATGAGGATACGCGGGTCTTTTAACAGTGCGCGTGCGATGGCAATGCGTTGCCGCTGGCCGCCCGACAGATTGACGCCACGCTCCCCGACCACTGCATCATAGCCCTTTTGGAGCGTCTCAATGAATTCGTGGGCATTTGCGGCGTGCGCCGCAGCAACCAGTTCTTCATCGGTCGCATCAAGTTTGCCGTAGCGCAGATTTTCGCGGATGGTACCGGAGAATAACAGGGTTTCCTGGGGCACAATGCCGATCTGTTCGCGCAGCGTTTGCAGCTTAATGTCACGAAGATCGTGGCCATCGATCAAAATGCCGCCGCCGGTCGGATCATAAAAGCGCGGGATGAGATTAACCAGCGTTGTTTTCCCGGCACCACTCGGGCCAACCAGCGCTACGATCTCACCGGGTGCAACATCAAGCACAATGTCATGCAGCACCTCGGGATGCTTTTCGCTCGCACCGATAATGCCGTTAGCCCCCATGCTCCCTTCCGGATCATAATTAAAATCAACATGATCCAGTTGCACACGTCCCGCAATATGCGGCAGGGGGATAGCATCGGGCTTGTCACGAATATCCGGGTCGGTATCCAGGATGCCGAAGACCCGATGGGTAGCGCCCAACGCCTCTTGCAATTGCGAATACAGGCCCGTAAAGGAGCCGAGCGAGGCCGCCAGCGTTCCGGCGTAAAACAAAAATGAGACCAGGTCGCCCGAGCTCAACCTCTTGGCGATAACCTGCTGGCCGCCGTACCATAAGACTAGCACCAGCGATGCGAAGCCGAGCAGCGAGATAAAGGGCAGGAAGGTTGATCGCAAGCGCGTCCGGCGCATCGACGACTGAAAGGCGGCCTCAATCGACTCACGGAAGCGTTTGATCTCGTAGTGTTCGCGCGCAAAGGATTGCACTACCCGCACGCCCGCGACCGTTTCTTCGAGCACCGCTGTAGCCGTCGCCAGCCGATCCTGTACTTCGGTCGAGACTATGCGAATGCGGCGTCCAAACAAAATGCCAGCGACCATCATGATCGGGACAAGTGAGAGCGTCAGCAAGGTGAGCTTGAGCGACAGGAACAACATCAACGCCAGCCCACCGAGGAATTGGACGATGTTCTGGAGCAACGCTGCGACGCTGGTGGTGGTGGTCGTCTGCAAAACCGTCACGTCGTTCGTTACGCGCGAGGTGAGTTCACCAACACGATTGTTACTGAAAAATCGTAAGGAAAGTTTTTGCAGGTGGACATAGATCGAGGTCCGCAGATCGGCGACGACGCGCTCACCAACATAGGTTAGCAGATAAGCCTGGGTGAAATTGAAGAGCGCCTGGATCACAAAGACGCTCAACATCATGATCGCGACCCAGTTCAGGACACCGCCACGAAACTGGGGCGGGTTGCGCTGGAGCACTTTGGTATAGAATTCGTTGACCGCGCCAAAAACGGTTGAGCGTCCGGCCGTTGACTGGCCAGAGATCGCGTCAACCAGTAGCCCGGCGACCAATGGGAAGACTAAGCCCATCAAACTCGAGGCAAACAAGCACAGGATCGCTATCCCCAGGCGCAGGCGGTAGGGTTTGACATAGCTGAACAAGCGCCGCCAGTCGACGCGGGCAACCGCCTCCAAGCCTCGTTTGGGCAGCGTAGTTTGTTCCTCAACGGTTTCGGTCACGATCAGCACCTTACCTTTACGCTGCCATTCTCCTCAGCACCTGCTACTAGTGTCTGCTTAATCCAGTATTTGTGCAAGAGGGCTAACGTATTACCATCTATGACAAGGCCGGTGTCATTACGCTGCCGGTGGCAGCGAATGCTCGGCCAGCGCGACGCCCGACTGGAGCAAATGTTTGACCTGGGCTTCGGTTGGTGCTTCGGCATAGATCCGCAGGACGGGCTCTGTGCCCGAGGGGCGAATCAGGAGCCAGGACTGATCCTCCATCAAGTACTTGATGCCATCTCGCTCGTTAATATAAGTTACCGCCTGACCGCCAAGCTCGCTGGGCGCAGCCGCTTTAAGCGCCGCGACTAACGCTTTTTTGGAAAACGGTCGTACCTTTTGGTCAATGCGATCATAGACGAAGGGCCCATACTCCTGTTGGATCGCATCGACCAACAGGTGAAGCGGCTTGCCGGCACGCCCCATAATTTCGAGCAGTAGTAAGCCCATCAAGATGCCATCACCTTCGGGAATATGACCGAAGATCGAGATGCCGCCCGACTCTTCGCCACCAATGAGCACCTGCTGCTTGAGCATATAGTCACATATATAGTTGAAGCCGACCGGCGTTTCTTCGACCTCCAGCTGGTGCGCTGCCGCTATCCGGTTGACAAGCTGGGTCGTCGAGATCGTTTTCACGACCAAGCCTTGCTTGCCTTGGGCGATCAAATGTTGTAGTGCCAGAGCAATGATTAGATGCGGCGAAACGAACTTACCCCGTGCATCGACCGCACCAATGCGATCGGCATCGCCATCGGTGGCGAGCCCGACGTCGTAAGAGCCGTGGCGCACGAGGTCGGACAGTTGCTGGAGATGGCGCCCGATCGGCTCAGGATGATGGCCACCAAAGCCCGGATTAAGATCGCCATGGATTTCGTTGACCATGACGCCCAGGTCGCGCAGCCACGTCGCAATATAGCCGCGTCCCGCGCCGTACATAGGATCGACGGCAACGCGCAGCCCTGAACGCGCGATCACACTAAAATCGATCAGCGTGCGCAGATGCTTGAGATAAGCCGGCATTGGATCGAAACGCACCACCTCGCCGGGTCCGGGCACGACATCGGTCAGCCAAGTATGCTCGCACCATTGCGGCTGGATGCCGTGCTCACGATTATGCGCCAGGATCGCCTCGATACGGTCGGTCTCCTCGGGCATGGCCGAGCCGCCAAAGGCCGCCTTGTATTTAATGCCGTTATAACGCGGCGGATTATGTGAGGCAGTAATCATAACGCCGCCGGTACAGCCGAGCCATTTAACGGCATAGGATAAGGCGGGCGTCGGGCAATCGGCTTTACTGAGATAGACAGGGAGCCCATTGGCGGCCAGCACATTAGCCACCGTAATGGCGAAGCGATCCGATAAAAAGCGCGTATCGAAGCCGACTACCACCGGGCAGAGCGGCTGCTCAGGCTGCCGCGCATGATCCTGCAGGACAAGCGCAGCAATCGCCTGGGCAACATGCCGTACATTCTCAAAGGTGAAATCTTCGCCGATGACGGCCCGCCAGCCGTCCGTCCCGAACCGAATTGCCACGTTATGTGCTCCTAGCGATTATGGTAGCAGGGATTGCAGCCCCTATCTTGCCTAGCTCAATCCCTGTTGTTTGCTCCAATAGCGCGTCATGCCCCGAATGCTCATGTTAATCCAGCCAGCCAGTACCCAGGCCGCAGCGTCGGGCAGGTCGTCAGTTTTCAGCATCATGCGGAGGATGGCTGCTTCGTCGACATGGCCTGCTTCGACACCGCCCCGGACGAGTTGCGCGAACTGTAGATAGCGGTCGCGCAGTTGCTCGATGACGCTGTGTGGATCGGCCGCTGAAGGGCCGAAGTGCGAGAACAATAGCTGCTTGATCGGGAGCGTCAAGAGCTGCTCGAAGGTGCGTTGCTGGTCAGCTATATCAATCGCAGGCGGCGGTGTCACGGGTCCCAGGTAGCTGTAGGCCGGCAAGTCAACGCCTACAGCGTCGCCCGTAAACAGCGCACCACTCGCGAGATCAAGGTAAGACAGATGGTCAGGCGAATGGCCCGGTGTGTAGATGGCTTGCAAGACCACGTCACGACCCAAATCCAGGCGCAGTTCCTCTGCGGGGTATAAGCGGTCCGCCGCCAGTGGCTCGATCGTGCCGTGCGCCGGAAATAATGCACCCAGCGCGCGTGCAGCACTGCTCAGCAGCTTCGACGGATCGATCAAATGGGGGATCGTCAGGGAATGCAGGTAGACGCGCGCTTCAGGCATCTGCTGTCCGAGCGTGCCTGCACCACCGGCATGGTCCATATGCACATGCGTGAGCACAATATGCTGCACGTCGGTCGGTCGTACCCCTAACAGTGCCAAGCCCCCGAGGACCGCCGGCGCGCAGAGCGAGGTGCCCGTCTCGACAATAGCAAGCTCGGCACCGCGTACCAAATACGTACTACCAAAGCCCGCAGCACCAAGCAACCCATTATCAACATAGCTGATGTGGTCGTTTACGATCCCGGTTGCCAGCTTCATTCTTTGGGTCGCTCCCTGCGATTGCGTTTACGATGACGACGCATCGCTTCACCTTTATCGGATGACTGGCCATCGGCTCTGGGCGGCGGAGCGGCGCGGCTCTGGGCTTGACCGGGAGTAGCAGCACGTTGAACAGGCGATGGCATCACTGGCGGCCCACCTGCCGGTGAGCGCGCACCAGTTTTAGCTCCCAGTCCTGGACGTCGAGACTGCTCATGTGGTCGACGCGCACGGCCCTCTTTCGGACGTGCCTGTGGGTGCTCTGGCGCGCCCTGCGGCGCACGAAGACTCACACCCTCAGCGGGATTCGAGCCAGGGACAACGTTGGCGCGGTGGACAGCGGCGTCTGGCGCAGGCGCTGAAGACCGCTCCGGCCCATTCGTAGCAAGGGTGGATGGACGAGGTGGTGCTGGATCACCGCCGGTTGGGACCCGTGGAGCGCGCGGCGGCAGAATCGTTGTCTCCGGGCGTAGAG
>JBBRHB010000329.1:0-6029 GCA_038223355.1 Chloroflexales bacterium | reverse complement strand
TATCGCCTATCTCGCGATTGATACATCCGTGAAGCCGCTTGACAATCCTAAGGTGCGCCAGGCGATTGCGTATGCCATTAACAAAAAGGCGATCCTGGATGGCTTCTACGGCGGTGAAGGGGAAGTCGCAACCGACTTCTTACCGCCGAGCCTGAAGGCTGCCCGCCCCCAGAGTATTGATGGCTACGACTATAACGTCGACAAGGCGAAGCAGCTGTTGAAAGACGCCAGCGTGGCCAGCGGCTTCAGCAGTATTACCTTAACTGATACATCCAAGCTGGACCTTGAGCTATGGTATATGCCCGTGTCTCGACCCTACTTCCCTACGCCTGAACCGATTGCCGGACAGATCGCTTCAGATCTGCAAAAGATCGGTATTAAGGTCGTGCAAAAGACTGAGGATTGGGCCGTTTATCTCAAGAATGAATCAGCAGGTAAAAAGCATGGCCTGTATATGCTGGGCTGGACCGGCGACTATGCCGATCCGAATAACTTCTTGCAGGTGCACTTTGCCTCGACCAGTCCAAACTCGACCCACTATGCTAACAAGCAGGTCGATGACCTACTGAACAAGGCGGGATCGGCTACGACAGCGGACGCGGCTAATAAGCTCTTCCAACAGGCGGGTCAGATTATTAACCAGGATATGCCACGTATCCCGATTGTCCATGCGCCGCCCGTCTTTGGTGCCTTGAAAGAGGTTAAGGGCTGGGTGCCTAACCCGACCGGTGGCGACGACTTCTCGGTGATTTCGGTCGCGAAATAGTCGCTTGGCCCGCCCGAGTTTTACTGGCTCGGGCGGGATGCTGTATCCAATAACGACGGTCGGGTTGGGGCGAGCCCGTGGACCTTCGACGTTAACGTACATGCGGAACAACGCTTATGGGTCGCTATATCGTTAGGCGTGTCATCGGTTTGATTCCGGTGTTGATCGGCATTTCGCTGCTGATATTTTCGTTTTTGCGGCTGATCCCCGGCGATCCGGCCGTAGTGATGTTGGGCGAACGGGCAACACCGGCTGCAGTCGCGCGCCTGCGTACCATCTTGGGGCTGGATAAGCCGTTGTGGTTCAACGTCGGCAAAGGCGCAAATTTCTTCGACGCACAATACCCGTTGTTCATGGGTCGCTTGCTGCGCGGCGACCTAGGTGAGTCGCTGGTCCGCAAAACAGCGGTGGCAACGGAACTGCGCCAGCGCTTTCCCGCAACACTCGAACTGACAATCGCAGCACTAGGTATCGCCGTTTTACTGGGGATCACGATTGGGATCGTCGCGGCGACCAAGCGTGGCTCGTGGTTTGATGCGGGCAGCATCCTGCTGGCGCTGATCGGCGTCTCGATCCCGATCTTCTGGTTGGGTCAGATGGGTCAGTTGTTGTTCGGCGTCAACCTTCATCTCCTGCCAGTCAGCTTGCGCCTGACGCCGCGGCTGAGCCGAGGCTTTCATGCGGCGACCGGCTTGTATTTGATCGATGGCTTCATTCGTGGGAAACCCGAGGTTGTTAGGGACGCGCTTTGGCACCTGATTCTGCCTGCGTTTGTGCTGGCGACGGTCCCGCTGGCCATTATCGCGCGTATGACGCGCTCGGCTATGCTCGAAGTGCTTAATCAGGATTATGTGCGCACCGCGCGCGCCAAAGGCTTACGCAGCACAGTTGTCGTCTTGCGTCATGCCCTACGAAATGCACTATTGCCGGTGATTACGGTGATTGGTCTACAGTTGGGCGGCTTACTGGCCGGGGCAGTGCTGACCGAAACCATCTTTTCGTGGCCGGGGATCGGAACCTGGATCGTTGATGGTATCCAGGGACGTGACTATCCGGTGGTTCAGGCTGGGGTGATGTATATTGCGCTAGCTTTTGTGCTTGTTAATCTCGTGGTCGATGTCTTGTACGCGGTCTTCGATCCACGCATTTCGTATAGCTGAGGGAGCGCTATGGCAACCATCACCGCCCCCACCCCGGCCCCTACGCCTTTGGAGCAGGAAATTAGCCGTCCGGCTCGTTCTCTATGGGGCGACGCTTGGCGCCGCCTGCTGAGCAGTGTAACCGGGCGGGTCGGACTGGGCCTGACTGTGTTTTTGGTCCTGCTGGCCTTGCTGATCCCGTATCTGCTACCATATACGCCCGGTACAGACAATAACCCGGCGGACCGGCTGCGCGCGCCCTCGGCGCAACACTGGTTTGGTACCGACGAGCAGGGCCGTGACGTATTCACGCGCGTCTTGCATGGGTCACGCTTATCAATCACGGTCGGTATTTTTTCTGCGGGGGTGGCGGTACTGATCGGCTCGCTGCTTGGATTGGTGGCGGGCTTCCTGGGTGGCTGGTTCGACGTGTTTGCCACATGGATCTTTGATATTATGTTGGCCTTTCCCAGCCTGCTGCTCGCGATTGCGATCGTCGCCATCCTGGGTCCAAGCCTGATTAATACAATGATGGCTGTGGCGATCGTGGAAATACCGGTGTTTGGGCGCATTGCGCGTAGTGCAGTACTGTCTACGCGCAACTATGAGTACGTGACTGCGGCTACAGCGACCGGCGCGAGCCGCAGCCGCACGCTTTTTCGCCATATCTTGCCCAACAGTTTGTCACCGATGATGGTCCAGGCGACACTTTCGATTGCGACCTCGATTACTTCGGCGGCGGCGCTCGGCTTCCTCGGATTGGGTGCGCCGCCGCCGGCTCCCGAATGGGGCAAAATGTTAGCCGTCGCCCGGGATCAAGTGATCCTGGGTAAGTGGTGGGTTTCATTTTTCCCGGGAATGGGCATTATGCTGATGGTGCTGGGCTTCAACCTCTTGGGCGATGGTCTGCGCGATGCGCTCGATCCGCGGCTTAAGAAGTGAGCAGTGCTGAGGAATGAGCCGGGCTATAGGAACTCGCGCTGGCTGACACGCCGGTGCCATTCTGCTTTGAGTTCAACGACCTGATCCTCATCAGTAAGAAATTGGAGCAGTGCACGCGTAAACTGGTTTGATTGATCGAGAAAGGGAAAGTGGCCGCTCTTCTCGAAGATCAAGAGCTGGCGGAAGCGGCCTGGCACGTCCTCGAGCTCTGCGCTGTAAACACCTGGCAGAATGGTATCACCCTTGCCATAGATTGCGAGTAGTGGCTGTTGTAGTCGGGCAAGGTCGCTCCGCAGATCTGTAGCGCTGATGGCAGCAAGTACCTGATTGACCACGTCGGGATCAGTTGCCTCGATATCTGCCAGGATTTCGCTGAAGTCACTATCAGCATTGGTCGCACCGGCTGCTTGGCGAACGAGCTTGAGCCACTGTTCATTGCTGTTGCCGCCTCGTCCAAAAAGGCGACTAATGCCATTGCGCTGCGGAGCATGCATAAGGGCCGTGCCGACGATTGGCGTCCCGGCGATCAGTACCTTGCCATAGCGGGCCGCTTGTTCACTGGCAGCCCGTACAGCAACGAGGCCACCCAGCCCGTGACCAACGAGATGCGGTGTTACTATGCCAAGTGCTTCAACAAAACCGTTGAGCTGATCTACATACCGGCCAATTGTGATGTCGCCGCGCTGTGGAGCTGAGTCACCGAAGCCCCAAAAATCGAACGCCACCGTGCGGTAGCGGTCCGAGACTGCCTCCATACTCGGCATCCAGCTACGCCATGAGCCGAGCCAGCTATGCAAAAAGATGATCGGTCGGCCATGACCGAACAGCTCGTAATGCACGAGTTGTTTATCGACATGAACCACACTCATGGCTCGACCATTGTCAGCGGCAGGTGCTGGAAATCCTCAGCCCCGTCGAGGTCCGGTTTCTGTTGCTCGATCGGCAAGGTAAAGCTAAAGGTGCTGCCTTGGCCGTCAACACTTTCGACCCACATGGTGCCGTTGTGTAATTCGATGAATGATTTGGCAATACTGAGGCCAAGGCCCGTACCACCGGCCACCTCCTTTAGTGGATTCTCGGTCCGGAAGAAACGGCCGAACATCTTCGGCAGATCTTCCTTGGTAATACCTACGCCAGTATCTTGCACATCAATCTGCACCCACGTGTTACAGCGACGTGCCCGAATGTTGATCGTACCGCTATCGAAGGTATATTTGTGCGCGTTCGACAGGAGGTTGAGCAATACCTGGCTAATGCGTTTGCCGTCTGCTTCCACCACTGGGAGCGCCGGATCGATATCGAGCGTAATATGCATCTGCTTTTGCTCGGTCTGAGGCCGCAATGATACCAGCAGGTCGTTGATCAACTCGGGGATGCTGAGTTGGCCGAAACTGAGGGGAACGCTGCCATTCTCAAGCCGTGAGATCTCTAGTAAATCCTGCACCAGCGTATTGAGGCGTTCGGCGTTGGTTTTCACTACTTCTAAGAAAGAGCGCTGCATCTCGTTAACGGGACCCGCAGTGTTTAGTAGCACAAGGTCAACATAGCCCTTAATTGACGTAAGGGGCGTGCGTAGCTCATGCGATACGGTCGAGATAAAGGCCCGCTTCGATTGATCGGCCTCGATCTCGCGTGTGATGTCGCGTAACACGCCGGCCGTACCAATCCGTGTGCCGTCCGACATGGTCACAGGTGCGAAGGTAGCCGCAATCGTTTGTCCGGCGAACTCCAGCATTAATGTCTGCGGCTGGGTGTCGCGATAGGTTAGGCCAACACCTTCGACAAGTCCTGCATATAACAAGAGGCTACGCTGATGGTCATTGGTCGTGAGCCCATACTGCGCGATATGCTCAATCGAGCGTTGGTAGACAACGCTGGCGGGAATACGGAGTACGTCTGCGGCTGCAGGGTTATATACGACGACCGTGCTGCGTTCATCGATCACCAACACGCCTTCGGCGACCGACTCCAGGATGGCGCGATTGGTACTCGTTTCTTGCCGTTGCGCTTGTAGCATCTCGGCTAAACGCGACGCCTGCTCGTTAATCAGGTCGTAGAGCTCGGCGTTGTTCATAGCGATTGCGACTTCGCTGGCAATCGTCGCAAGGAGGCGCAGGTGTTCGCCGGTAAAGGCTTTGATGAGGCGGCTCGTCAAGAGTAAGACACCGATCTGCACATCGGCGGCAGCGAGCGGGGTCGCCATGACGGAGCGTACAGTGTGGGGGGATCCATCTATCTCGATCCAGCGAGCGTCCTCGCGAACGTCATCGATCAACACACCTTGTTGATGGCTGATGATCCAACCCGGTAGCCCGCCACCGGGTATCGCCAGTTCCTGGTGCACCGCCTGCAAGCCCTGCTCTTCATTCAAAAATGCGCGTACAACCAAGGCATCGGTCCGCGAATCGCGTACGACGACCATGCCACGGTGCGCACCGACTGCTGCTGCTGCCAACTGGAGCGATTTGAGGATGATCTCGTCGCTGTCAAGCGAGGAGCTTAGGGTGGTCGTGATGGAATGCACTGCCTCCAGGCGATCTTTTTCGGCCGTCAGTTCGGCAGTGCGGACAGCAACTTTTTGTTCCAATTCACTATTGAAGCTACGGATTGTGTCAAATAAGGTTGCCGTCCCGATGGCGGTGGCAGCCTGATTTGCAATGGTGACAATCGTTTGAGCTTGCTCATCCGTGTATTGGTGGGGTGTGGTACTGCCTAGCGCAATAACGCCGATTACCTGGTTGTTCAGCACTAATGGCACGCTGAGCCACGAACGATGCTCGGCCTGATGCTCCGGCAGCGAGGTGCCGACCGTGCGCATATCAGTGATGACCATTGGCAGCCGCGTGGTGAGTAATTGCTCAAGGCCGAGATTCATTTGAGGGCTACGATACAGTTGCTGGATGATCGAGTGCTCACTAAGGCCACGGTTGGCGACAATGTTCCAGTGATCTTGCTGATGATCGAGCAGCAAGGCGATATCGTAAGGCACGACCCGCGCGATATGGTCAAGTAGGAGTTGATAAATTTCAATAATCTTGAGGGGCGCTGTGAGTGAGTGTGATACGTCGCGTAAGGTGTCGGCCAGACGACGCTTGGCTTGCTCGGACTCAAAGAACCGTGCGTTTTCGATGGCAGTTGCCACTTGATTGGCGATCGTCTGGCATATTTCGACATTGCGCGCG
>JBBRHB010000328.1:0-6044 GCA_038223355.1 Chloroflexales bacterium | reverse complement strand
TCGAGGCCAACGACCTGCTAGCAGCGGCGGTGGGCGGCAGTACGACCGACGACGCACTGGTAGGGGCAGGCCAGAGGAGTGAGTTGCGGCGTTAGCTGGGCGTGAAGCATACCTCTATGATTCTTCCCTACGAGTCGGGCGACTACTTGATCCAGAACTCGAAGCTGCCGGGTGGTGGGCCACCCCAGGAAGGATCGCCGCCCTTCACGGATGCCGATGGCTATGTCCGGACGACCCCCGGCGAGATGGGTCAACTCTTTGTTATGCTGACGCAGTGTAGCGACGGGCAAGGACCATTAATCGAAAAATATGGCGAGCATTTGAATGCCGCGGTGTGCAAAGAGATGCTTGACGCCTTACGCACGCCGCATGATCAGTCGCGGATGGTCGCGGGTATTCCCGCCGGTGTTCCCGTCGCGCATAAAGGCGGCTGGACTGAGGATTTTCAGAGCGATGTCGGCATTGTGGACGGGCCAAATGGACGCTATGTGGCCGCCATTTATATTTATCGTAATGCTGATGACGGCTTCGTGAGCGACGCTGATGCTAACCCTTCGCCGTACCTCGGCGACTTCTCACATACGATCTATACCTTTTTCAATCCCGTGCCGCTCGGTGATACAGGCAACATGCGCCCATCTGCTCCCTAGGTTCGCTCCTGCTCCTCCATCAACGCCAACTGGCGCGCAACTTCTTCGACGGCGACGCGCTGTTTGCGGTAAAAGTCCGACTCGCTCATGGCCAGCTTATCTGCAATTTCACGGATACGTAGCCCCTGCAAGAAGCGTAGGTTGAGAATGTTATACAGCATCCATTCCTGGGCGGTGGGATTAAGCTGGTCGTCAGGTCGCAGGTTCTCGATCGCTTCGCGCAGCACAGCTTGCAAGGCCTTGGTCGAACTGCCACCGTCTTCTAAGGAGCGGCGTACGGCCCGTAGGCCGAGGAGGGGACTTTCGGATAGCTTGGGACCACCCCAGTAATGGTTGAGAGCATCTTTGACATATTGGTCAAAGTCGGGCAGCATCGCAACATCAGCTGCAAGGCGGTCGAGCGTGGCGGGTAGGGCCAGCTCGGGTTGTGCCGCTAACTGCTGCAAGGTTTGCATCTCGGGCGTGATGTTGCGTAAAGCGCTGTAAATACGCTCCTGAAGTTGGACATTCTCTAGCGCCAGCTCCATCTGATGCGCGAGCGTCCCAATCAGCCGCCGTACCTCCAGGGTAAGTCCGGTTGTCGAGCATGAGACCGCGACCAGACCGAGAAATTCACCGCTTGCGGCATGCAGCGGTAACAGGGAGTACGGCGCGGCAATCAGAAAATCGGCGGGTTGGGGCACAACACCGCGGCTTCGAGGTACTTGAGTGCGCCCTTGCTCCAGCAACTCTAGCAGGTGCTGATCATGCAAGAAGTGCTTAATGACGTGGCGGGGACCGGCCGAAGCTTTAACCATGCCGCCTTCGGTCTCGGGAGCCGCCACAAACGCACTTTCGGCACCCAAGGCACCGCAGATCGTGATCAAGGTGTTTTCCAGCAGGTGGCGCAGATCACTATTAGTAAAAGCCCTGCGATCAAAGCGGCGAAGCCAGCGCAATTGATCGCGATCCTGCCACAACAGCACGCCTTCGAGCCGGGGTCGGAGATAATCGATCAGGTTCGGCATTAGCACCGTGAAGATCATGACGCCAAAGGTGACCAGGGTGGCGGGCGGCAAGCCCGAGGCATTCGAAAATAACGGCAGGACCTCGAAGCACAGGATCACGGTCACGCCCACGAACGGACCGACCAACAGCCAGCGAATAAAATCCTGCTTGACCAGCCGGTCTGGTAGCAGGACGCCCTGGTAGGCGACGCTATAGGCCAGCACCAGAATCATGCCTGCGATACCAATGTCAGCAATGTTTGAGATCAGCAACACAACGGTCGGTGCCCAGGTCGCGCCGAAGCCCGACACAACCAGATACGGAAACACAGCCATGCCGGGAGCCATGAATGATAGCCCCAGATAGGTCATGCGCCGGCGTGCGGCAGCTGTATGTGAACGGCGACGGGCGCGCTCAAGGTTATACAAGCCGCCAAGGGTTGCTAACGCAAAGAAGACGGCGAAGAGCGGGAAAAGTGGTCCCGCTGCAAACTGTTCAAGTGGCGGATTGGCGCGGCGTCCGCGCAGCAGTAGATCGCCCATGAAGGCCAGCACAACAAAACCGCCGGCTACCGCATAGCCGGCTAGCACCCCCCGCCAGCGGCGTAAGGAAGGATAGCCGACCGACGTCAACAGCGCATCCGATAAGTGCAGATAGGCGGCAGGTACCAGCGCGATGCCGAGCCAGCGTGCGCGCAGCAAAAAGCTATGGGTCGTATCCAGCACCGCTTTATCCAGGAGTACATTCCCGCCATATACGATCACGACACCAAGCAGCAACAACGCCGTTGCCCGGCCGACGGTGTTTCGCCAATTGCGTGAGGCGATATAAAAAAGCAACGAGAAGGTCACGATCAGGATCGCCTGCGAGAGCAAGAGATTCAAACCATGCAAGAGGGGTGTTAGATTAGCAAGGCTGCTCACTTAAAATCCAAATCCGGAGAGCTTAATCACCAGACCCAACGCTAGCAGGCCGGCTACCACACCAAGGCCCAGCAGCACTTTGTCCCACCGGCTACTGCGGGCTGACACTAGGGTCCCGTAGCAGCTCATAAAAACGGCGAGCGCCAGCCATAGGCTCCCATTCAGCCACTGGCGAGTTATCAGCAGATACACGCTTAAGGCAAAGATGAGGGCCGCGAATAGGAGCATTCCACGGCCCATTGTTGGCGTTGGAGATCCATGCATACTGTTCTCACATACGGTTCCACTGGTGCATGCTATAATCAATGCACCACTGACATATTAGGATACCGCAAAAGGGCGAATCTAGCAGCACCTTAAGTGCGGTGCACAGCAGCAAGGCCAAGACCATGAGTGCAGCCGACCCAATTCACCTTCTGCTGATCGGGGATTGTACGCTCGCCACCTCCTACCTGCCAGAGCATTTGCGGAATGAGGGGTTGTTGGCGGAGCGTTTACGGCGGGTCTATCCCCGGAATCACATCATGATAACCAACGAAGGGCTCGATGGCGAAAGCATTGCGGGCTTCTTGCGTCGCTATGACCGTACCATCGCCCGGCACCGGCCCCCCGATTACGTCCTCGTGCGGTACGGTGTGAATGACCGCCGTGACTATGGAATCGATAGTTTCCGTTCGCAGCTGCAGCAACTGATCCTACGGCTCCAACATGATCTGCCGGCTGTCCGCATCTTGCTAGAGACCGGGATGTTCGTTGATTACCCGGCCCACTATGCCTGGGACCGCAACCGCGTGTTACAGCCGCTGTATGAGGTTATTCGTGAGGCTGCGACACAGTATGGCCTGCCACTTGTTGATCTGTATGAGCGTATGCGGCACGAAACGGCGCGCGGCAACTGGGATCTCCGAGTGCGTGGCTATGGCAGTGTCGATCCCAATGACGTCGTGCTAGGAGCTGGCCGGGACGAGCTGCATGGTGACGATCCGCACTGGTTCACGAATATTCATCCCAATCCGCGCGGCATGCGCATGATTGTCAGCGAGGAGGTACGGGTCTTGCAACACCACTGGCCAGTGACACTGCAGCCACAGAGCTATCAAGCACAGGAATATGGTGTAGGATGACCCAAGACCAAGATCAGCAGGAACACGAGGCCGCCGCGCTCTTTGCGAGCTTACCGCCCGATGGTCAGCAACATGCACTGCGAGTATTGCGGCACATGAACAATCGCGATCAGTGGACAGGCTCGTTCGGCTGGCTGATTGGGATTCATTATATCGAGCGCGAGCCGGGTCATATTATCTGTATGATCGACGTTGACGAATCGCACTATAATCCGGCCGGTGTCGCCCACGGTGGTGTCGTCTATAGTTTGATCGATTCCGCGATGGGTGGCACGGTCCACTCCTATCTCGAGCCCGGCCAACGCTGCGTCACAGCCGAACTCAAGGTTAACTATCTACGACCGGTACGCGCCGGGCGCATTACCGCCGTCGCCAACCTCGTCCAGCATGGTCGGACACTGGCAGTCGTAACTGCTGAAGTTCACAACGCCCAGGACCAGCTCTTGGCGATTGGCCTAGGGACTTTTGCTATTATTCAACGGCGTTAGGTTCCTTTAACCAAGCGTTCGAGGACATGGTAAAAGGTAACAATACTCTCGATCTCAACCCACTCCTCGTGGGAGTGGAGGCCGGCACCACGCGGGCCGAAACAGACGGCGGGGATCCCTTGCTGGCTATAATAGCGGGCATCCGAGCCAAAATGCTCGTCACGGAAGCGCACGGCCTCACCGATTTCGGCGCTGATGGCAGTCACCAAACGCTGCACCGGCGGTGCGTCGCTCGCCGTATTTAAGCAACTGCCATCATGCGGAGTTTGGACCGTCGCCCCGGGAAAGCACGTCTCGACGAACGTCATGATCGCGCTCTGTTCTTCCTCGGGCACCCGCCGGATATCGAGCTTCAGCAAGCAATCGGCCGGGACGCGGTTTTGCGCATCGCCGCCATGGATCGCGGCCGGCGTTACCGTAGTGCGCCAGACAGCCTCCGCAGGAATCGGATAGTGTTCAAGCAGCTTTCGCAGACCGCTCGTAAGGGGGATGATCGGGTTATCACCATCCCATGGTCGCGAGCCGTGCGCCGGGATGCCGTTCATCGCGACCGTGACCCATAAAATACCTTTGGCGCGGTTGACAATCTCCAGGTCGGTCGGCTCGCCGGCTATAAAGAGCTGACCGGTGTAGCCCTGCTGGAGCAGATAGCCCGTGCCATCATCGCCACCGATCTCTTCGTCGGTCACGAACTGCCAACTCACGCTCGGGTGCTCACCTGCTTGAGCGAGGGTTTTGAGGAGCACCAGCATCGCTGCGGCAGCGGCCTTCATATCCTGGGTACCACGTCCATACAACCGGCCATCGCGCTCTACGGCCTGCCACTGCTCGGGACGTGCCGGGACCACATCGACATGGGCATTCAGGATCAGCTCCTTGGAGCGTTCTGCATCGAAGGCGGCGACAAGTATCGGAAAACCGCGCGACTCGAAGCGCTCTATATGCACGCCGGGCAACCGCTGGCAATAGGCCGCAACAAAGTCGATTACGGCCGTCCGCTGTGCCGCGTCTTCCGACACAGAGGGGATGGCTACCAATTCTTTGGTCAGTTCCACCAATTCATCACGTAACGACATAGCGGCTCCTGTAGGGCAAGGTCCCTATAGCATACTCCGCTTGGGGGATACAGGGCAAGTACCATCCCAAGCTTGCAAAGCTACCATACCGTATAGTATGATTGGCGGTAGCAACTGATAACGAGATGATACGGTCGTCACCCGGGCTTCACACTCTGTTCATTGGGGCAACAGCCATCACTTGCTAGAATGCCAGTATTCCAAGTGCGAGTAATAAAGGAGATCCGTTTATGAAACATCGTCCGCTTCGCTGGCTGACTCGTGGCCTGGGCATCGCCGCCCTGAGCGCAACTGTCGTCAGTGCCTTCCCGGCCCACGCGGCCCCTTGGGATGGCAAGCAGTTTAACTTCGTGGATCCGCGCTTCCAGCAAGTATGGAGCCAAACCGACGCCAACCCCAATGGTCGTTCGTTAGTTTGGGGACCACGACCCTGGTTTGACTATCGTGAGTTCTACAAACAATCGCCCAACGGCCTGCGCCAAGTGCAGTATTTTGACAAGAGCCGCATGGAGATTAATAACCCGGCAGTGACGACCGGCCCCCTCGCCGGTGTAACCAACGGCCTCTTACCCGTCGAAATGGTCTCGGGCCGTGTCAAGCTCGGGGATGCGGGGACATCTGATCAGTTTGACCAGCGTGCTGCGGCAGCGATCCCGGTCGCGGGCGATCTCGCGAAAGTAAATGGCGACGCGCCAACCTATGCCTCCTTCTCCTCGATTGCGACCACCGACAATGGCTATCGCGATAGCCAGCGCGTTGGTCAGAAGACCGGTACCACCATCGATAAAAGTGGCAA
>JBBRHB010000327.1:0-6045 GCA_038223355.1 Chloroflexales bacterium | reverse complement strand
CGAAGCCGAAGCAGCCCAGCATCACAGTGAGCATCACCAACTCCCACGGCAGCCTTTGAACGAAGAATTGTTCCTGTCACTGGAGCAGAGCGACAGTTATGATGGCGGGCCTGGATGGGGTATCTGAAGCTCGGCAGTTGAGCATGGCCGACAATTACATCCTAGCAATTGATTGTGGGACACAGAGCGTGCGGGGACTGCTGTGGGATCTACAAGGGATGCTCGTCGCTAAAGCGCGCATCGCCATCGAGCCGTACGTTGCAACGGAGCCCGGCTGGGCCGAGCAGCGGCCCGAATATTTTTGGGAGGCGCTCTGTCAGGCATGCCAGCAGCTATGGCAGACGACCGACATACCGGCGAGCGCTGTGCGAGGCGTCGCCTTAACGACGCAACGTGGGACGGTAATTAATGTTGACCGCAGCGGGCAGCCGTTGCGGCCTGCGATCATCTGGCTGGACCAGCGCCAAGCCAAAGGCGTCGCACCGGTGCGGGGCAAGTGGGGGTTGTTGTTCAAGCTAGGCAGGATGGAACAACGTGTGGCCCAGTTTCAGGCTGATGCCGAAGCGAATTGGATTCGCCTTAATCAACCTGAGATCTGGCAGCGAACGTATAAATTTCTCTTACTGTCCGGCTACCTTATCTACCGGCTCACCGGTCGTTTCGTGGACTCGACTGGCAGTCAAGTCGGATACATTCCGTATGATGCGAAACGACAGGGCTGGGCTGCGCGGGGCGATTGGCGATGGCAAGCCGTGCCCATGGACGCCAGCCTACTGCCCGATCTCGTGCCACCGGCTCAGCTTTTAGGAATGCTCACGGCTGAGGCGGCCAATGCAACCGGCTTACCACTAGGGCTCCCGCTGATTGCCGCTGCTGCCGACAAAGCATGTGAGGTGCTGGGCGTAGGATGCTTGAGTCAGAATATCGGCTGTCTGAGCTATGGTACAGCCGCTACATTTAACACCCTTCAGCCGAAATATCTGGAAGTCGTGCCACCCGTACCGCCCTATCCCGCAGCCACACCGGGCGGCTATCATCCCGAAATCGCAGTTAATCGCGGATACTGGCTGGTCAGCTGGTTTAAGCAGCAGTTTGCAGATTATGAGCAGCGGATTGCCGCAGAGCGTGGCATCGAGCCAGAGGATCTGTTTGACGAGCTGGTCAATCAGGTACCGCCCGGTGCGTTGGGACTGATGCTCCAGCCCTATTGGTCGGCGAGCGGCAACGCGCCGGGACCGGAGGCCAAGGGAGCGATTATCGGCTTCGGCGGTGTCCATACACGTGCGCATGTGTACCGTGCGATCTTGGAAGGATTGGCGTACTCATTACGTGAAGGCAAAGAACAAACCGAACGCCGTAGTCACGTAGCGATTACGGAGCTACGAGTTTCAGGGGGCGGCTCGCGCTCGGACGCGGCACTGCAATTGACCGCTGATGTTTTTGGTCTGCCGACAGCCCGGCCACATACGTATGAGACATCGGGTCTGGGTGCCGCTATTGATGCGGCGGTCGGACTGAAGCTGTATCCCGATTTCCCAAGCGCAGTGGGTGCGATGACGCGTGTTGAACGGATCTTCACACCCGATCCGGTGGCCCATGCGGTCTACGACCGGCTGTACCGTCAGGTCTATTTGGGAATGTATCGCAAACTCCGGCCCTTGTATAGGGAAATCCAGAACATTACGGGTTATCCAGCAGCGATTGGTTGAGGAGAGATGACACTAACAGTTTATAACACACTGACACGTCAGAAAGATCCGTTTAAGACGCTTGAGCCGGGCAAGGTGAGACTGTATGTTTGTGGCCCGACGGTCTACGACGATGCGCATATTGGGCACGCGATGTCGGCGCTGGTCTTTGATGTTGTCCGTCGCTATCTCGAATATCGCGGCTACGATGTCCAACACGTGCAGAACTTTACTGATGTCGATGACAAAATCATTAACCGCGCGAACGCCCAGGGCCGTGATCCCGTTGCGCTAGCCGAGCAGTATATTGATGCCTTCCATGATCATCTGCGCGATCTGAATGTTGAGCCGGCCACCAGCTATCCACGCGCCACGCAGACGATGGACGAGATCATTGCACTCATCGGCGCGCTCGTGGACCGCGATAGCGCATACAATGTAGAGGGCGACGTCTATTTTCGGGTGCGGAATGATCCGGACTATGGCAAGCTCTCGGGACGGAATGTCGATGATATGCGATCAGGGACGCGGATTGCCCAGGACGAGCGCAAAGATGATCCCCTAGATTTTGCCCTATGGAAAAAGGCCAAGCCCGGCGAGCCGGCCTGGTCTGCACCGTGGTCGGATGGTCGGCCAGGCTGGCATATCGAGTGCTCGGCCATGAATCTGGCGACATTAGGGGCGCAGATTGATATTCATGGCGGCGGTAATGATCTCATTTTCCCACACCACGAAAACGAGATCGCCCAGACCGAAAGTGTAACTGGCGAGACCTTCGCGCGCTACTGGATGCACAATGGCATGCTACAACTACGCGGCGAGAAGATGTCGAAGTCGCTGGGGAATATCGTCAGGATCAAAGATTTCCTGGCAGCACATCAGGCGGATGTGTTGCGCCTGATGGTGCTTGGCTCCTCCTATCGCGCGCCGTTGACCTATGATGACGCACTTGTCGCCGAGAACGAACGCAAACTTGACCGGCTACGCGGAGCGCTCAAACCGGCCTCCGGCACTGCGAATGACCAAGCTGCTACGCTGGCAGCCGCTACCGAACAAGCTCAAGAACGGTTCGAAGCCGCGATGGACGACGATTTTAATAGTGCGGGGGCACTAGCCGCCTTGTTCGACCTCGTGCGTACAATCAACAGTGGCCGCGATGGCGGCCAAGGTGGTGAGCCATTCGAGGGCGCGCAGGCAACATTACGCGATCTGGCGGGCGTGCTCGGCCTCCAGCTGCTTGAAGAGGGAGAGACCGACGACCATGGAGCGGCACCGTTCATCGAACTGTTGATTACGACCCGCGCGGAACTACGCAAAGCCAAGCAATGGGCGCTGGCCGACACGCTACGCAAGGAATTAGCCGAGCGCGGCGTCATGCTCGAAGATGGCCCACAGGGAACAACCTGGCACTGGGCCTAAGGCAAGTCAGCCGAGCAACAAGCAACGTACGAGGCAGCATATAGTGGATTGGTTAGAGTTAAGTGTTGAGATCGACCAAGAAGCCGTCGAGTCGGTCTCGGAATTGCTGGCGGAAGTCGGCTATAACCAAGGTGTGGCAATTGATCAGCCGTTCGTTGGGTCACCCGATGGGCCTGAATATACGATCGACACGTCGCAGAAGGTTATCGTGCGCACCTACATTCCGGCCGATGAGCAGGCCGAGACCGCACGTCTACGGGTGGAGCAGGGGCTGTGGGCGCTGGGCATGATGCGTCCGGTCGGCGCGCTGCACATCCAGCCGTTGGCTGAAGAGGACTGGGCAAATGCTTGGAAGGTTCATTATCCGATCCGGCGCATTGGCGAGCACTGGATGATTGTCCCTTCCTGGCTCGCATACGAGCCAGAGCCCGGGGATGTCGTTCTACAGCTTGATCCGGGCATGGCCTTCGGTACAGGTCTACATCCGACCACACAATTGTGCCTTGTGCTGCTCGAACGCTATGCGCAGGCCGGCCAGCATGCGCTTGATCTGGGCTGTGGCTCGGGCATTCTGGCGATTGGGCTAGCGAAGCTCGGGGCCGCGCCGGTGGTGGCGGTCGATAACGATCCAATTGCTGTCGAGGCGACCGCCGAAAATGTCACGCGCAACGGAGTGGAGAAGGCGGTAACGGTGATCGAAGGGAGCCTTGGACCGGGCATGTCGCTGGGTCATTGGCTGGGGAGTGATTGGGGCAGTGCGATTCGTGCGCGGCATGCAGCTGCCCATCCAGGGGGACCCGTTAGCCTCCAGCCTGACCACGAACTCGACCTAATCGCCGCGAACATCCTGGCAAATGTGCATGTTTTATTGGCTCCATCATTAGCGCAAGCACTCAAGCCGGGTGGCCTACTGGTTACCTCCGGCATTATCGCGGACCGGGAGGCCGAGGTCGTCGCAGCGTTCGAGGCAGTAGGCCTGTTGCCGGTAGAGCGCTTGCAAGCTGGCGAGTGGGTGGCGCTCGTTCATCGTCAGCCAAGCGTTTGACGCCTCCCACGCGCTGCGCTTATGCTATGCTCCCATGAGAAAACGTTCACCGAGCCGACGGACAACTGATAGTAATACGTACCGCTTCTTTGTCGATCCGGGAGCTATTCAGGGTGACGCAGTTGAGCTAACCGATCATGGGCTCGTCCATCAGCTTGGCAGCGTGCTGCGGCTCGTGCCGGAGCAATGTATTACCCTACTCGATAACGCCGGTGCGGCGTATACGGTGCGGCTCGATCAGATCGATAAACACATTGTGCGCGGGACGGTCGTTGAGCACGCCGCTGCTGGTGGAGAGCCACAGCTGCAACTAACGCTCTATATGGCCGTGTTACGGAGTGAACGCTTCGAGTGGGTGTTACAGAAGGGCACCGAATTAGGTATTGGGAGCTTTGTGCCCTTACTATGTGAGCATAGTTTGTTGAGCGGCGCGGATGCAATCACTCCCGCTAAGCTCGAGCGTTGGCAACGAATTATACGCGAAGCAGCGGAACAGGCCCGGCGGGGACGCTTGCCCACTCTTCAGCCGCCACAAGCCTACGCCCAGGCCTGTACTCGCCTAGCGCGGCCGGAGGAGGCCGTGCTTCTGTGGGAAAAGAGCGGCGTTGAGAGTTTACGGTCACGTTTGACCCGGGAACCTCAGCTATCTGCCATTTTTAGCGGCCCCGAAGGTGGGTGGAGTGAAGCCGAGGGCGACCTAGCAATTAATACAGGTATCACACTCGCGTCGTTAGGGCCACGCACGTTACGCGCCGAAACCGCGCCACTCGTAGCGGCGACGGCCGTGCTCTATACGGCGGGCGACTTGGATTAACACCACACAGAAGCGCGTATTCGTAGTATGATCATTAGAACAGGTGAAAATCGGTGCGCTGTTTCGATCCCCGAAGTCGAAGCTGTCATATGACTTGATAACGCCACAGGGCGTTGATTCTTCGCATTGCTACCCGGCTCAGTTGAGTGAGGACATGCCGTGGCATTGTAGCCGAGCCTTTTGTTTTTCATTCAAGGAGCCGATCAATGGTCCTTAAGGAGCCTGGTTTGGTCCGTAGCTCGCGTGCCTTCTGGTGGGGTGCGCTCACGGCAATACTTGTCGGCATCGTCGCCTTCATCAGTGGAGTTTCCGTGGCACTCAATTGGGGGGCCGACTTACCATTTTCTCAGGTACTTGGTCCGACCGGTGCAGTGCGGCGCTCCACGCCCGATAATGTCCGCAAAGACTTTGAAATCTACTGGCAAGCCTGGGACCTGGTCGATCAGCACTTCTACCGCGATAAACCGCTCGATTACCATAAAATGATGTACGCTTCACTGGCGGCGATGATGCATTCGCTCGGTGACGATTATACGTTCTTCCAAGAGCCGGAAGACGCGACCAAAACACGCGAGCAAATGGATGGGCAGTTTGAAGGGATCGGTACATACCTTGAGTTCCGCAATGGTCAGCTGGTCATCACGGCACCGGTCGAAGAGTCACCGGCTGAGAAAGCGGGGCTACAAGCCGGCGACATCGTGATTAAGATCAATGGTGCCGACGTTGCACCGCAGTTGGTCAATCTGGACGCCGATGGTGCTGCGAAACAAGCGGCCGCCCTGATTCGTGGGCCACGCGGGACGCCCATCAAACTCTTAATCTCCCGTCCTGCAACGAAGCAAACTCTGGAGTTCAATCTCATTCGGGAGGCCATTCCGCTGATCACGATCCACAGTAAAATGCTCCAAGGCAATATCGCGTATATTCAACTGACCCAATTCGAAGGCACAACGACGGTGCAACTCGATAAAGCGCTCAAGCAACTGTTGCCCCAGCATCCACATGGCATCATTCTCGATCTGCGCAATGATCCAGGCGGACTGCTCGACACAGCCCAAAATGTGCTTGGGCGGTTTTTG
>JBBRHB010000326.1:0-6055 GCA_038223355.1 Chloroflexales bacterium | reverse complement strand
TTGCGAAGGCGCTCGGCATTCCCCTCGATCTACAATCCGCCGTCGATCTTCTGGCGCAGCCGACCCTGCGGTGTGTAGATGTCGGCTGTGTGAACGAGCATTACTTCGTCAACAACGCTAGCCTCGGCCTTTACCCCCAATTAGTGGAACTACGCGAACGGCAAACCGCTGTGGCCTTTCGGCCGCTGCGTTGGGCGAAGGCCTTATGGGAGGTTGTGCGAACCGGCAAACCTATCCTCTTAAGTATGGAGGCGGATGGCGAAACCATCCGCCAGCGCGCTTGGCTGCTATTCGTCGGCAACAATCAATATAGTCTGGACTTGCTGAATGCCGGTCACCGACGTCACCTCGACCAAGCTATCCTTGATGTGCTGTTGGTCGGTGCCCAGCGCCGCTGGCGCATCGCACGGCTGGCCTTCTCGGCCGGTCGTGGCCGCATTAAGGCTAAACCCTTGCTACGCTTAGAGACCAAACAGATCAAGGTCCATCTCACATCCTCTAGCCCGCAATGTGTTGCCTTCGATGGCGAGACTCAGAATATGCAGTCGCCGTTTATCTTCCGTACTGTACCCCAGGCGTTATGGGTGGTTGCTCCTCCCGAGGCGTTGGCCAGCGGCGGATAGTGTTGCTGCTGGTACGTTCCTTGATAGACTGGGGATCCCAAAATGGGAGATGGCGTAGTGCCCAAAGAGCAGAAGTGGCCAGATTGCCTGTGGATCGTGCGTCATGGTGAAAGTGCCGGTAATGTCGCGCGCGATGCAGCCGTAGCGGCTGGGTTGCCGATTATCGATCTCCAAATTCGGGATGTTGATGTGCCCTTGTCGTCCTTAGGGGAGCGCCAAGCGGGTGCTGTGGGCCGCTATTTCGGACAACTGCCTCTTGATGCTCAGCCGACAGTCGTGCTGACCTCACCGTATGTGCGTGCTCAACGCACGGCCCATCTGCTGCTTGAGGCAGGTGGGATCAACGAAGACAATATCCAATTCGTCGTTGATGAGCGGCTGCGCGAAAAAGAGTTCGGCATCCTGGATCGCCTGACCTCGGTGGGTATAGCGGAGCAGCATCCCGAGCAAGCCGAGTTTCGGCGTATCCTCGGCAAGTTCTACCACCGGCCGCCAGGCGGTGAAAGTTGGACAGATGTTATCTTGCGACTGCGCAGCGTGATCGAAACACTCACACGTAGCCACAGCCGCGAACGTGTGCTGATCGTCTGCCATTCCGTCGTGGTGCTCTGTTTTCGCTACCTCTTTGAGCGCATGACCGAAGAGCAGATCCTCGCCATTGACCACGCTAATGATATCGCGAACTGCTCTATAACCTCCTATCAGTTTGATCCGCAATTGGGCAAGCATGGCAAACTCGGCCTCCAGCTATCTAACTTTGTTGCGCCTGTGAAAGCAGCAGGTGAAGAGGTGACAACCAAGCCCGATGCCAAAGTGGCCGTCAAATAAGCTAATGGTCGGTGCGTTCATTGTGTCGCTTACTGCCCAAACTGGTTGGAGGCATAAACCGGCAAAGCAATTGCCGTCGCGAACGCACTAGTCGCGGCCGGAGAACTCTCGATCGGCCACGTAAGCGTCGGATCACCCGCGTTCCAATTGAACCACACGACCGCCTTGATCCGCCGGAAGTTATTTGGCACCTGAGTTTGGATCGCGTCCGCAATCCAGGCGGCTTTTGAACCGCCGTGCTCCGATGAAGCGACTTCGGCTAGCATGATCGGCTTGGTCGGTGCCAGCTGCAACAATTGCTTGTAAGTTGCTCCAAACACGTCGGCAAAGCTCTGCCACCCCATGCTCTTGTCAGTCCCCCAGTTATAGCCATCCATCGCTACCCAATCGACATAGGCATTACCGGGATACAGGGCAGCGAGCGGTGTCGAACCCGTATACACAACATTTGGTGACCAAACCCACAGCACATTCGTTGCACCGGCACGGGTGAAGATGTCATGGACATGTTGCCAGGCCGGCACATAGTCCGCGGTGACATTGCCATTCAGCTGTGTGCTCCAGGGGAAATGCCAATTCCCGTTCATTTCCCAGTCAAACCGTAAGAAGAGCGGATGCCCCCATGCCTGCGCGGCTTGGGCCCATTGCAGGATATAGCCGTCATACAGCCCGCTGGTGATCGCGGTCAGTTTGAAGGCGGGCTGTGTTGGTCCCAAACTATAATTATCTGAGCTCCAATCCAACATGGGAATAGACCCGTGTGTCCGCACTGCATTAAAATCGTTCGGGTAGAACGGCTGGTAGGCCCCATTATGCACCCATGATTGGCCCCAATGCACGATGGCAACTTTTTTTTGTGCATCCGTTTCAAATGCTGCTAGCTTAGTCATATCCCAGGGCACGCCATCGATATACGCACCCCAATAGACTGAAGATGATCCACTGGTAGTGGGTGGGGTTAAGTTTTCAGAACTTGCCAGTTGCGGTAGATAGAGGCTGTTGGCTGCACTGGTGGCAGTGGTAGCGGCGTGACCAAGCGTCAGTGGCAGCGCGACGCCGAGCACGACAAGGAGTTTTGTAAGAACAGCATGGTTCTTAACCATTAATGATATTCCTCACTAAGCACAACTTCACGCGAACATGGCGTGCGTTGCTCAACGTTATAAATCCTAAGTACCGGGCGCTATAGTAGCAGCCCTAAGATACCATGCATTCTCCACCTGTCAAATGCTGATTGACCGGGCGCTTTACACCTTTCCGCTAGCCACGCCCACTTGAGTTGTGGGCAAGGCCCTACCACTGAAGAGGACCTTCGGTTCACATCCTGGCCCGGCTATACGCCATATACTTAGAGCTAGAAGTGATGATGGGTCTGAATCGACCGATAAAGGCAAACTCATTGTGAGATGAGGACGCAAAGCCAGGGGACTCTTATAAGTTAGCCCGGCTACCGAACCGACCAGCCAGCCCGCAGCGTGCGTGCTTCGGCCGATTCCCCCGAAGACCGCTTTTTTTGCGCGTGAGCGCCCAGTTCAGGGAGTCCCCCCACCATGAGAATTGTTACGTACCGCGTTATGACCATACTTGTTGTCGTTGGCTGGCTGCTTATGCTGCTGACAGCCCACCCGGTCGGAGCCACCACGCTAGCCCCAGCCAAGACGCTGGTATATCTGCCGGGCGTCACAACCCCTGATGTTCAATCGAATGTACAACCTCAAGGCAAGTTGCCGACGCCCCTCGATAGCTCCTGGCATCTCACCTGGGCGGATGAGTTCAACGGCTCATCCCTCAACACGACTAATTGGACTCCCAATTTGTGGGGCGGCGTGGCGAACGCCGGTAATAACGAGCAGCAAATCTATACACCTGCAGCTGTCACCAGTTCGAACGGCTTGTTGCATCTCCAGGCTACGCAGCAGAGTTTAGACGGCTACAGCTATACATCGGGGGTCATTAACTCGTATGGCAAGTTCGCACCGCAATATGGGTACTTCGAAATGCGCGCTAAGCTGCCACGCGGCAAAGGCTTTTGGCCGGCCTTCTGGCTCTTTCCCGAGAGCGGCAGTGGTCCGGCGGAGATCGACACCTTTGAGTCGCTTGGTAATCAAACGAATACGGTCTATATGACCAATCACTGGCAAAGTGCAACCGGTGCATCCGCGCAATCCCAAACGGCCTATGTCGGACCCGACTTTAGTCAAGATTTCCATACCTTTGCCGTCAAATGGACGCCCACCGAGCTGGTAAGTTACATCGACGGGGTCGAGCGCGCTCGCTCAACGCAAGGTGTCCCCACTCAGCCGATGTATCTCATTGTCAATCTCGCCGTCGGTGGCCATTGGCCGGGCAATCCGGATGCTACGACCCCCTTTCCAAGCAGTTTCGACGTCGACTATATTCGGGTTTACCAACAACCATGAATGGTCTGGAACGAGGATAGTATGCTGGCCCAGTTGATCCTCGTCGTTATTGTTGCACTTGTCATAATCTTTCTGGCATGGCGTAAGGGTTACCGCGTATTAGCTTGCCTTGTCTGCCTAGTTATGGTAGGGAGCCTAGGCTGGATGACGAATGCTTTTGCGTTGCCGCGCCCAATGACACCCCCCAGCACTCCGGTGACTATGCCAGCAGCGGCTTCCATTACCGCTCTGCCGCGGCCCAGCCAACCGATCAGCACTATACCTCGTAAGACTGCTATTGCTGAAGTGCCGGTTATGCCACCGAGTAGTGCACCAGACAACCTGGCGACGAGCGGCACAGCCATAGCGCAAACAGCAACCCTCACCGTCACCCCGGTTCAACCTGCGTTACCGCTACCCTTAGACAACTCGTGGCATTTGGTTTGGGACGATGAGTTCGAGGGTACGACGCTCGACGCGAGCAAATGGAGTGACGCGTACCCATCCGGTGGGAATGGGGAAGCGCAGGTGTATGTGCCCGACGCACTTAACATGGCTAACGGTATTTTGCGGATTAATGCTGAGCAGCGCCGTGTATCCGGCTATAGCTATACCTCGGGCATTATTCACTCTCATGGGAAATGGGCCCAGCAGGGCGGCTATTTCGAAATCCGGGCGAAACTGCCAGAGGGCAAAGGCTTTTTTCCGGCCTTCTGGTTGCTGCCATCGAGCGGCGCGGCTCTGCCCGAAGTCGACATCTTCGAGGCACTGGGCCATTTGCCCCACACCGTCTATATGACCAACCATTGGCAGAATAGCCATGGAGCGCGCGCCTCGGCTTCACGTTGGTATCCTGAGGCTGGCGACTTCACCCAAGATTTTCACACCTTCGCGCTAAAGTGGCAGCCCCACTTAATGACGTGGTATATCGACGGAGTTGAGCAATTCCACTCCACACAAGGTATTCCGGCAGAGCCAATGTATTTGATCGCTAACTTGGCGATCGGAGGTGATTGGCCGGGTTACCCCGACGCCTCAACTCCTTTCCCAAGCTCATTTGATATTGACTATATTCGCGTCTACCAACAGGCTCTTCACTAGTCGCTCCCGATTGTGCTCTAGCCGTTTTAGAGTGGGCTGTCGTACGTTGTTTTGTTCCCGCTCAAATACAGTCCCTAAGTAATGTGGACCGTAAGGTTGGTCCTCTATTATTCCTACATAGGTATGAACGTCATTGCACGCGTTTTAAAAGGAGAGCCGCCATGGAATTCCCCATTCATCGTCGTAATACACCCTTGGAACCAACCTTCCAGGCAGTCACCAGCCCTACGGCAGGTATGCCCTTGGTGAGTCCTCCGGCTAATGCAACGACCGGTGCGTACCGGGTAAGTGTCATCATCCCGGCGCTAAACGAGGCGAAGAATCTGCCGCATGTGCTGCCGCGCATCCCCAGCTGGGTACATGAAGTCATTTTGATTAACGGGAACTCAACTGACAATACCGTGGAGGTTGCAGAGCAGTTGTGGCCCGGTATTCGCATTGTTCAACAAAGCGGTCGCGGCAAAGGTAGTGCCTTACGTGACGGCTTTGCGGCCGCTACCGGCGAGATTATCGTCATGCTCGATGCTGATGGCTCGACCGATCCCAACGAACTCGGTATGTTCGTGCGCTACCTGCGGAACGGAGCCGACTTTGTTAAAGGTTCGCGCTTTTTGCAAGGGGCCGGTACGGCGGACATGGGGGTGTTGCGGCGGCTTGGCAATGCCGGGCTGACCTTGCTCGTACGGGTCTTGTTTGGCGGCAGCTTCTCGGATCTATGCTATGGCTATAACGCTTTTTGGGTGCGGGTGCTGCCGGTCTTAGCGCTAGACGGCGATGGCTTCGAGATCGAGACGATGATGAATGTGCGGGCCTTGCGCTCCGGGCTAAAAGTCGTTGAAATCCAGAGCTACGAGGCCGAGCGGGTCTATGGCGAAAGCAATCTGCGCACCTTCCCCGACGGTTGGCGCGTGCTCAAAACGATTTTCAAAGAACGCATTCGCACACGTCACATATACCGGCAACTGCCAACGGTGGGTGAACGCACATGAGCACCGCACGCCTCGATCTTTCTGTTGTTATCTGTGCCTACACAGAGGCGCGCTGGACTGATCTTCTGGGTGCGGCTGCGTCACTGCGGCAGCAAACCGTTGTCCCCCGCGAGAT
>JBBRHB010000325.1:0-6100 GCA_038223355.1 Chloroflexales bacterium | reverse complement strand
CAGCCAGCAATCCCAAGGACGTGGCGTTGCACCAGCTCTTGGGCGACACGGAAGCCGGCCTCGGCCACGCTGACGCCGCACAAACCGCGCTACAACAGGCCGTCGATGCCGATCCTTCGATGGGGAATCTCAACAAGCTCGCGACGGTGATGATGAAGGTGAGCCGCTGGGATGTCGCCGCGCAGGCACTACAACGGGCACGGACGGTCGCGCCCAGCGCTCCTGATCCACTCTTCTCCTTGGGAGAGCTGTACCGCTTGCGAAATGCTGCAGGCGACCGGGGGCGGGCTGTGGCCGCATACCAGGCGTTCTTACAGGCCGCTCCTCCCGGTGCCCCATTCCGGACAGAAGCGACACAGCATCTCCAAGAGTTGAAGTAGGCACACGATGACCGTTGATATCCTCCGCTGGTGGTTGGTACTCCAGGCGCTGGGGTTGGTGGGTTTGCCATTCAGCCTGTGGTTCTTTCGCCGCTTGCCCGACCACGGCCTCAGTTTCAGTAAGTCGCTCGGCATTTTGTTAACGGCCTACGGTGCCTGGATTCTGACCAGCGTGGGCTTGGGGGGCTTTGGCTACGGCCTCATCGTGTTCATGGCACTCGCGGTTGCGGGCGGCGGATGGTGGGCTTGTCGTAGTGCGCGGATTGACGTGGGTGCGACACTTCGCGCGCAGGCTGGCTGGTGGGCTTGGCAGGAAGGGTTGCTGATCGGGGCGCTCTTGCTGGGCCTCGTCTTGCGCTGGCATTCGCCTTATGGTGTGGGCATCAACCATACCGAGACGAACATGGACTTCATGTTCTTGAACGGTATTCTTTCGAGTCAAGCGTTTCCGCCACATGATCCGTGGCTCGCCGGATATCCGATCAACTACTACTATTTCGGCTATCTGCTGATCGCCCTCCTCACACGTCTATCGGCGTTGCCGAGTGCGATCACCTTTACGTTGGCCCTGCCGACGATCTTTGCGCTGACAGCGAATGGCGTGGCGGGTATTGTCTGGAATGCGATCGGGCTGCGGCGCGACCCGGCACAGGCTGAGGTAGTGGCCGATGAACGTGATGCTCCGGCTCACGTTCGGCGTCTAGTCGATAGTTCGTGGCGTCGGTTGCTCTGTGCCACGCTCGCGGCCGTGTTTGTGCTGCTGCTGGCGAACCAAACGGCGGCCATGATGTATGTCACGGGCATGGAGCAGGTGATGTCGTTGGATGGGAGCGAGCTTACCTCGGCCTTGCGCCAGTCGCTGGAAGGTAAAAAAATTATTACCTTTAACCCACCCACCGCGCAAACAAACGATCCGGCTGATTGGAGCCATCTGAGCCAGGTACAGCGCAGGCCGGGCAAGCAGCTGGGGGATTTCTTTTGGTGGCCGTCACGCTCGGTATGGGATACGCGGCGCGATGCAAACGGCCAGCCGTTCCGACAATACGCCATCACCGAATTTCCGCTGTTCTCGTTTATTCTGGGGGATATGCATCCGCATGTGTTGTCGTTGCCCTGGACCTTGTTGGCGATGGCGCTGGCGCTCAACCTGCTGGCGCGCCGTACGGCACCCGACTTTATCCAGGGACGCGGGGGCAGGCTGGAGTTGCTGCTCACCGGCATTGTGCTCGGCAGCCTGTATGCAATCAACTCCTGGGACTTGCCAACCTACCTGCTACTGTATTTATTGGCCCTGGGACTCCTGTACGCCTGGCTAGCACCGCAGCCGGGCCGCATCTTCTGGCCGCATTTGATTATGCAGGCCGGCGCAGTTGCCGTGGCCTCCTACATCTTGTGGTTACCCTTCTACTTGTCGTTTACCTCCTTGGTGGGTGGGAAGGGCTTTCCGCTGGGACTGGCACCGGCTCGGACGGCCTTCTATGCCTTCGTCGTGGTCTTTGGGGTCTTCTTTGTGCCGTTGGTGGCAACGCTCTTCCAGGGCGTGCTGCGTCCGTTCAGGGCCGGGGCGCGTGCGCCTAGCTGGCAGCCGGCGCTCTTCGGCATTATCAACCGTGTGCCGGTGGCGCCGGTCTCGCTCTCATGGCCGCTGATCACGGCCTTGGCGTTGCTGGCCGGTGTCATTTTTGGTTGGCCTTTGTTGTGGTTGTTGCCGCTGGCCGCCTGGGCCATGGTTGCGGCCTACCACAGTGAGGATCGTAGTCGTAGCGCGGTGTTACTGTTGTTGGCACTGGGGGCAATGGTGGTGTGGGGTACCGACCTGGTGTATATCCGCGATGTGTTCAACAGCCGCATGAACACAATTTTCAAGTTCTTTTATCAGGTCTGGCTGGTGTGGGGCACTGCCTCGGGTATCGCACTCTGGTTTCTACTGCGACGCGTCCGTGCCAGGACGTTGTTATGGGCGGTGCCGTTCGTAGTGTTGTTACTTGGGAGTAGCTTCTACCTCTTCCTGGCACCGAATTGGCAGCCGGTCGAGGCGACGCTGAACGGGCTAGCCTACCTTGATCGTGATCGCCCGGCGGAGGGTAAGGCCATGAACTGGATTCGTGCCAACACTGCTAGTGATGCCGTCATCCTGGAAGCACCCGGCGACGGTTATAACTCACCGTTCGGTGCCGTCTCGATGGCTACGGGACGCCCAACCGTGATTGCTTGGCTGGGACACGAACAGCAATGGCGCGGTGGTCAAGCGGATGTTTATAGCCAGCTTACGGTGCGCCAACAAGAGGCAACGCAAATCTTTACTGCTGTGGACCGCGAAGTAGTGCAACCGTTGCTTGACAAATACCATGTTGACTATGTCTATGTGGGTCGCAATGAGCGTGACTTTGCGGCGACAAATGGGGCGGCGCCCGCCGCACTCACGAAGTTCGGGGAGTTTATGGAAAAAGCTTATGACGCCGACGGAGTGACGATTTATAAGAAGAAATAGTACGGGACATCATCGTCCCGGGGTGGTCGACCAATGCCATGAGGCGCGTGTGTAGTGCTAGGAGCGCGGCTTTACGCTACTAGCCGGGGATCACCGAGACGGTGCCATCATTTTTGTTGGTGACATAGACGAGGTTGGTCTTGGGGTTCACGGTAACACCTGTGGGGCCACTGCCGACGGGTATGGTTGCAATGACGGTGTTGGCATTGGTGTCGATGACCGAGAGGGTGTTAGCGGTCGAGTTCGCGACATAGGCCCGCTTGGTGCGTGCGTTCACCGCAATGCCGCTGGGAGCAGTGCCCACGGGAATGGTGGCCACGACGACGTCGGCGCCGGTATCGAGCACGGAGACGTTGTTGCTATTCGTATTGGTAATATAGGCATGCAGCGTTTTGCCATTGACTGCAATGCCAGCGGGGTTACGGCCCACGGCAACCGTCGTTATAATCGTGTTCGTGGTTGTATTGAGTACCGAGACGGTGTTGGCGTTCGAGTTCGCAATGTAGGCCTGCGGAGCGTTGGGATTCACAACGATGGCCGTCGGCCCGTTGCCGACAGGAATTGTGCCCACAATGCTCTTGGATATGGTATCGAGCACCGAGAGGGTGTTATCAGTAGAGTTTGTGATGTAGGCTTGTGCGCCGGCAACCGCAATCCCGGTGGGGCCACGTCCTACGGGAAGCGTAACGACGACGTTATTGTGTGACGTACTTAACACGGCAACGGTGTTCGCAGTATGGTTTACAACATAGGCCCAACTGGCCCCTTGTTTCACTGCGGTGCTGAGCGGGTCACCACCAACAATAATGGTGCTTGCAACGGTGTTGGTCGCAGTGTCGAGCACCGACACCGTATTGGCGCTAGAGTTCGCAACATAGGCCAACCCGGTGAAGGTGTTCAACGAAATGCCGCTCGGGCCGGCTCCCACAGGAACAATGGTCGTACTCGCAGCCAGCAATGGGTTGACGGAAGCCAAGGTGGCGACAAGGCTCAGCAGGGTGGCTACCAGGTGGACGAAGCGCTTGATGTAACTGTGCATAAGCGATGGTCTCCTAAATTAGATCGGCCACCAGCATAGGGCGTGCCAATAGCGGCGTCACGTGTAGACTATATCGGGCCAGCGCTACTGCAAGTCCTAAATTGCTCCCGCCACTTGGCTAGTAGTCTCTGGACGGCTGAACCAACGAGCCATCCGGTATACTTCGTCGAACGTAGAGTCACAGGCACACTTTATGCGGGAACTGGGCGAGGGGAGAACGAGTCGTGCAACGGATTGCGATGTTGAGCGTGCATACGAGTCCGCTGGCCCAATTGGGCGGTAAAGAAGCGGGCGGTATGAATGTGTATGTTCGTGAGCTCGCTCGCGAACTGGGACGCCGCAATGTCGCGGTCGATATTTTTACCCGCAGTCAGAAGCGGGGAGAGCCGCAGATCACAGAGATCGGGGCTAATGCGCGCGTGGTTACGCTGCGTACTGGTCCTGCTGCGCCCTATGATAAGAACCTCGTGCTGGACTATTTGCCTGAATTCGTGGGCCGGGTGCGCTGTTTCGCCGATGACGAAGATCTCCAGTACGACCTTATTCATAGTCATTATTGGGTCTCGGGCGTGGCGGCGCTTGAGCTGCGGAAGATGTGGGGCACGCCGATCATCCAAATGTTCCACACGCTGGGAGCGATGAAGAATCAGGTCGCGAAATCGGCCAGCTGGGGCGAGACCGACGAGCGGGGTGCGATCGAAGGTCAACTCCTACGCGAGGCCGATGCAATCGTCGCTGCGACGCCACTTGATCGTGATCAGATGATCTGGAATTATGCCGCGCGGGCCGAGCGAATCGTTGTTATTCCGTGTGGCGTTGATACCACGACCTTTCATCCTACACCGCAAGCCGAGGCGCGAGCCGCTCTTCATCTACCCCAGCAGCCGGCGAGGCTCGTGTTATTTGTGGGGCGGATCGAGCCGCTTAAGGGCATTGACACCTTGCTGCGGGCGACCGAGCGCATGGTGCAGGAGCGGCCCGCGTGGCGCGATGACTTGCATGTGCTGGTTGTTGGTGGCGACCGCGGGAGCAAGGACGACCAGTGGGCCGGCGAGCAGCAGCGGCTCGATAGCCTGGCGCAGTCGCTTGGTATACGGGATAATGTCCACTTTGTCGGGGCACAGCCGCAATCCCAATTGCCGTTGTTGTATAGTGCAACCGATGTTGTGGCCGTACCATCACATTACGAGTCGTTTGGCCTGGTATCGCTCGAAGCGCAGGCCAGCGGTGCGCCGGTCGTCGCGTCACGCGTGGGTGGCCTGCAATACACCATCCAAGATGGCGTTAGTGGCTTTCTGGTGCCCTATGATGATCCAGATGCCTTCGCAGGCCGGATCGCACAGCTGCTTGATGACGATGCGTTGCGGCAGAGCATGCAGGCCGCAGCAGTCCTGAATGCCGAGCGCTATGCCTGGCCGCGCGTGACCAATGAGCTGCTTGAACTGTATACGCGTGTCGAGCGACTACGCTCGCCCGTGCATACGATTGCCCCACTGGGTATTTCCAACCCGGTGCAAGCGCCGAAAGCATTGTCGCCGGCCTGTGCGACGTGTGAGGCGGATAAACTACCGGTGCCGTGCCCCTTACTGGAAGCCTGCCCGGTGCAAGGGAGCTAGTTTCACGCCTCTTCGCTCCAACGGAGGAGATATAAGGGGGACTGGCCAAGCAGGTCAGTTCCCCCACGGCCCGATAGACTGTTTGCTCGCTTTTTATTTGTACGTCCGAGTGTGCGATACTGAATTTTAGGCTGAGGAGTTATGATGGGTTGGCGTCCACGGGTGGTCTTGACCGGCTTGGTGACGGTAGTTGCCATTTTGTTTAGCTTGTACAGTGGCGGCACTGCGGCGCAAGCGGGGGTCACGCCCCAAGCAATGGTTATGTCCGCCGCTTATCTTGCCTACTTACCGGTTGTGCTCAAAGATGGCAACGTACAGACAACCGTGCCCACCACAACGCCACCCAGCACAAATACGCCGACGCAAGCAGCGACGAACACCACTACTACAACGCCAAGCAGCGCGCCAATGCCAACCGGCACCAGTACAAGAACGCCACCCAGCACGAATACGCCGATGCAAGCAGCGACGAACACCACTACTACAACGCCAACAGGCACTAGCACCTCAACGCCGACCACCACTAGCACCCCAACGCCAACTAGCACGAATACACCGACGCAGGCAGCGACGA
>JBBRHB010000324.1:0-6105 GCA_038223355.1 Chloroflexales bacterium | reverse complement strand
TCTTTGGGGATGCCGATAACGTGCCGCCCTCCCATGCCGCCCAACTCTACGAACTGCTCGGCGGAGGCAAGGGCGACGGCGGCTGGGACGGCTCCGGCATGCCTAATTCCCGGCTCGCTATCCTCCCCGCCACAACGCACTACAACATCTTGTCATCCCCTGCCTTGGCACCCATCGTCACACCATTTCTCGACGCGCCCATGCCGTAGCCCGCCATTGTCATTGCTCCAACCGTTCGCCCCACGCGCGGCACCGTAGACGTGGGGCGAACAGTATTCCATTATAAACATGACTTTCGACAAACCTGGATTAGCCCATCTGTGACTGGGTAAATATCGCTGGGCACTGTATACTCGTTATCTTACAAGATGACAGATGCGGGGAGCAGTGACGGTGAATATAATCGAGCTACGGGGTGTCAGTAAATGCTATGGCAAGCTGCAGGCTGTCTACCCACTTGACCTTGACATGCAGGCGGGCGAAGTGGTGGCGTTCCTGGGGCCGAATGGTGCGGGCAAAACCACCACCTTAAGCCTGATGCTCGGCCTCCGTCGCCCGACAGCGGGCACCGTACGACTATTTGGCACATCGCCCAGCAGCTCGCAGGCCCGTGCGCGAGTCGGAGTGATGCTGCAAGAGTCGGGGGTCCCCGACAGCTTGCGGGTCGGCGAGTTGCTTGCTCTGTTCCAAAGTTACTATCCCTTCACGCTACCCACCACCGAACTGCTGGAGCGCGCCGGCTTGGAGCAAAAGCGCAACGCGCTGGTATCTGCATTGTCAGGCGGGCAAAAACAGCGTTTGTATTTTGCCCTGGCACTGGCCGGCGATCCTGACCTCTTGTTCCTGGACGAGCCCACGGCAGGCATGGATGTCGAAGCGCGGTTGCACTTCTGGGAGCAGATACGCGGTTTCACGGCGCTCGGCAAAACGATCTTGTTCAGCACCCATTACCTCGAAGAAGCCGACGCGCTCGCGACCCGGATTATTGTAATCGACAAGGGCCGCATTATTGCCCAGGGCACGCCGCACGAAATCAAAGGACTGACCGCCGACAAGCAGGTGATTTTCAAAACGAACTTGCCGCCCGATCTGGCCGGCAGCTATCCGGGTGTGCGGTCGATCCATGTGCAGAATGGCGAGCTACAGGTTGCAACCACCGCTCCGGAAGCGTTCTTGCGGCGCGTCTTTCGCGAGGATTGGGAGGTGACAGATCTACGGGTAACAGAAGTTGATCTTGAAACCGCATTTTTGAGTCTTACCGAGGAGGTTGCAGTATGAGTCACCTCCTTCCTACCGTAGCACCAGAGCTATCACAACGCTCTCTTAGTCCCACGGCCGTGCGTTCGGGTAACTGGCCCCATATGCTGGGACAGCAAATTCGGGCCGAATTTATGAAGCTGTGGCGTATCCCAGCTTTTTCGGTCTCCACCCTGCTCTTCCCGCTCCTCTTCTTTTTCCTCTTTGCCGTGCCCTATGCCCATCAAACCTTGCCGGATGGTACGACCGCAGGCAAGTACCTCTTGGCCTCATTCAGCGCCTATGCTCTGCTTGGCGTCGCCTTTAATAGTTTCGGCGTTAGCGTTGCGACCGAGCGTGGCCAGGGCTGGATGCGCTTGATCCGGGCGACGCCGCTACCGACGACAATTTTCATCGCCGCCAAAGTCGTCATGGCCTTAATGTTTGCAGTGTTGGTGCTGGCGTTGTTGTTTCCGCTCGCATATACCGCAGGGCATGTGCGGATGGCCCTCCACGAATGGTTCATGCTGTTCATTAGCCTCTTGGCCGGAGCATTGCCGTTTAGCACCGTCGGCTTTGCCTTGGGCTACTGGGCGGGGCCGAACAGCGCTGTACCAATTGCGAATCTGATTTATCTGCCAATCTCGTTTGCATCGGGACTGTGGCAGCCGTTGGAGACATTGCCAGTCTTCGTACAGAAACTTGCCCCATTTTTGCCGCCCTACCATTATGCCCAATTGGTGCGGGGCGCTGTTGGCGTTGACGATGGCAAGGTCAGTCAGCACATCGCGTGGCTGATTGGAACTGCCATCGTGTTCGGTATATTAGCTGCCTGGGGCTACCGGCGTGATCAGGACAAGCAGTACGGCTAGCGACGGAGACGGGCGCGGCACAAAAGCTGGTCCATCCACACCTTGAGGAAGATGTCGGTTAAATATTCGGTTAAGTGGGATCATCGCCTACAATCGGCAATTGGTCGGCAATGGTTGGTGCCTCCGCATCTTGTTCCTTTTTGGCACGTACCCTGTCGACGGCCTCAGGCCTTATCAGCCCGTGCTCGGCTGCGTGGGTCGCTGCGGCGACTGTATCGGCAGTGAGCACCAGCTCAACCTGCGACGCCTGCAGCTCCACCACCAACAGCCTGATCGCTGTTGCGCGCTCCTCGAGTGTTACATCGCGAATGTAAATCACCTTAATCCGCCCGGGATACGCTTGCACGACCTCGCGGTAGATCTCAGGATCTTCCTGGCCACTATCGCCGATCAGCACGACCGGCAGCGTCGCATGCGTTTCTAGAATCGTTCGAATCTGGGCGATCTTATGCTCACGATGGCCACTCTTGATCCAATGCTCGGGCTCCAGTCCGACGTCGCGCAGGAAAAGTGGTCCCAGCGGGATATGGTTGATCGTCATGAAGTCGATCAGCAGATCATACAGGTTCCACGGGCTGCTCGACACGTAAAATAGTGGGTTATCGCTCGTGCCGTCCGCGCCTGCCTGGAGTGCCTGATAGAATGCTGCTACGCCCTCGAAAGGCAACCTCGTGTGCGGATTATTGAGAACAACGATCCGTGCCATGGTCAGTGGATCTACAGCACCGGTCTGAACGATAGTATCATCAATGTCGCTAATGATGCCGAACTTTGCCAGCGGCGACGGCACGAGTACATATCCGCAGGCACGTACAACTCCCTGGCCCTCAATTAGCGGCTCCAGCAGCTCGACTTCGACCTCGTGCCAGCTCTGCTCCGGCGGCAGCGCGCCGACCGGCGTGATCCGCAGATCGAAGTAGCCCTCATCGTCGGTGGACGCCTCAAACGTCGTCCCTGCACCTCGGACTCCGAGTCGTGCGCCCGGGATCTCACGGCTAGCGAATCGGCGGTACATTTGCACGATATTGTCCCACACGCCATCGCTCTCTCCTGCACTCGTCGTGTCACGATGCTCTAGGACGCGGCCTTTGAGATAGAGTGTCTGCGCAGTGCCATGTCCACGGTAGGGCTGGATTTCAATCGGCCCGACCCGGTGGTTGCGGAGTCGAAGCTGGTAGCGAGCCGCGTCCAGTCGCCCCTCGACACTACTGGCTAATCGGTTCAAAGTCTTCAACCAGTCGCTCATCCACCCCTCCTGTCTCCCTTCTGTTTAGCAAGGACGGCACCATTGACGGCATGCAACGTGATACAAGACAGGAAACAGCTACGGCTGGGGAGCAAGACATGCAAATGGGGCAACAGATCGGCACGTACGCGCCGAGTACACACGGTAATCACTGGGATACAACCCTCGCCGCCGCCCGTGCCTGCGAGCAGGCCGGCCTTGATTCGGTTTGGCTTGCCGACCACTTCATGTTTCCAGACAAAGCGCGTCCTGAGAAGGAGGTGCCGGTCTTCGACTGTTTCGTCGCTCTCGGTGCCATCGCCGCTTGCACATCGCGCATCCGCGTCGGTGAACTCGTCGTCGGCGTCCCGTATCGCAACCCCGCTCTGCTCGCGAAAATGCTGACGACCCTGGATGTCATAGCGCACGGCCGCACCATCGTCGGTCTCGGTGCCGCCTGGCACGACGTAGAGTTTCACGCCTATGGCTGGCCCTTCCCGTCTGTTCACGACCGTATGGCGATGCTCGAAGAAGCGCTCCAGGTGGTCGACCGCATGATGACGCAGCGTCCTGCCAGCTTCAGCGGTCAGTACTATACGGTGCAAGACGCCTACAACGATCCGATGCCCTTGGCTAGCCACGGCGCGAAGCCCCGTCCGCCGATCATGATTGGGGGCAGCGGCGAGAAGCGTACGCTGCGCCTTGTGGCCATGTATGCCGACTTCTGCAACGTCGGTGGCGATCCTGCCATGGTTGCCCATAAGTTCGATGTGCTGCGCCAGCACTGTGAGAGTGTCGGGCGCTCACCCGATGACATTACGCGCTCAAATGATGTATCAATCCTGATCGCCTCGAACGAGGCCGAGCTTGCGGCGAAAAAAGAGCACTACGGAGACAAGTTTGACCTGGTTGGTACACCCGAGGCCATTATCGCCGGATTGCAGCGCTACGCTCACGTTGGCTCGCAATACGTCACTTTCCACATGCCCGACGCCCACGAGATCGAGCCGATCCTCTTACTCGGCGAGACAGTCGTGCCGGAGGTTGCTCGGCTGTAAGCGTGCGATGGATAGTTTCATCATATGCGCACATGATTGGCAATACTCACGGTAGTCGCCGTACAGTCTAACCCACACCATCCTGTATACTGAGCGCATTAAGTTTCACAAAGCGAGAGTACATGACACAACCTCTTGACCCCGCTGTGCAACTGTTGCTCAATACGGCGGCCTCGCCGCCATTCACGCTGCCCGACCCACCACCTCCGGCGGCAGAGGTTGCCCTCGCGCTCCGTGCATCCGCAAATGCCGATGTCCAGCCAACCTCCGACTTCGACTTCGACGGCACGATCACCGCCGTCGAGGTACCGGTGCGCTGGGGCAGCATTCCCGGCCGCCTGTATCGCCACCGCGGTGCTGGCCCGCTCCCTGCCGTTGCCTTCTTTCACGGCGGCGGCTTCACCCAAGGCAGCCTCGACAGCCATGACCGCTTGTGCCGTGAGTTGGCCACCGCCAGCCATGCTCTAATCCTCTCCGTTGACTACCGCCTGGCACCCGAAGCACCGTTCCCGGCCGGCCTCGAGGATGCCTATGACGCGACGGTCTGGCTGACCGTCACCGCCGCAGAATTTGGTGCGGACCCGACCCGGATCGCCGTCGCCGGTGACTCGGCCGGGGGCAATCTCGCCACGGCGGTCGCCTTGCTTGCCAAGCGTATTGGCAGCCCGGCGTTGGCGTTCCAGTTGCTCTTCTATCCGAAGCTTGACTTCGTGAACGAGTACCCATCGCACGCCGAGAACCGTGTGATAGGCATTCCTCGCGAGATCAGCCGGATCTTTGACGATTGCTACCTGCCGGATCCCAGCCAGCGCAACGATCCGTTGGCATCGCCCGCGCTGGCGACCGATCTCAAGGGCATGCCGCCGGGTCTGATCGTCACGGCAGATGCCGACACGTTGCGGGACGAGGGCGAGGCATATGGCCAAGCACTGCGCCTGGCCGGCGTCGAGATGGCCACTCTCCGGGCTATAGGGCAAGTACACGGCTTCGCATCAATGGCGGCGGCCGGTCCGGCCGCACGCTTGATCACACAGGCGGCTGGCAGCCTGCTCGGCTTCGCGCTGCGGAGCGATTCATAATGCGGGTGCCCGCTTGCGGGCGGCAGTCACCTGCCACCTAAAGGAGGCAGCCCCCCGGGCCGCGTTTCTTGTGGCATGTATGATCTGGATCTGATGGTCCATGTCCCCTGTTGTCGTTCGGTCTATTTCCTTAACCACTTGAGGTATGAATCGCCCGCAGGCTTCGCACGCTTTGTCATGGAGATAGCCAACCCGGTCAATGATGTTAGGGAATGTGGTCAATCGCTAGCAGCGCCCGCCTCCATGTTGCCCTCAACCTCCTGGCCCTCCGTCACACTCGGTGTTCATCAAGGAACGGTCCCAAGCAGCGGGCTTCGGCACCGAAGCCCTGATGAGGACCTTTGGCTCTTGAGTATTCTGCGACATGCCGCTACGCTGGAGACGGCGACACGGCAGCAGGCAATTAACAATGGAAGTTCCTTTAGACCAACATGCGAGACGAACTTTCGCCATTACCAGAACACTCCGCCTTCACCGCTCGCACTGCAGGTGTCTGGGTCATCGCACATGCGATCATCGTTGCTGCCTTGCTGATGGTCACACTCACTCCGACGAGCGTCGCTCCCCGCACTGCGGTCTGGCAGCCAGACATTGTACTTGTCTACAGTGGCCTAGCAGGTGTGCAGGCCATCTTT
>JBBRHB010000323.1:0-6108 GCA_038223355.1 Chloroflexales bacterium | reverse complement strand
CAGCTCAGGGCGTCACTTTGCGCAAATATACATCCAGCGCGCCGGTCAAGAGTGGTACGGCGACACCTGCCATCGCCAGGCCAAGAACTGCATTGCGTGTTGGTCGCCGCAGGGTGCGCGCTACATAGCCGCCAAGTTGCCCACCGATCCAGGCCGTGAGCGCCGTCACTAGTACCAGCAGCAGGGGGCGGGCATGGGGTCCCCAGAAGAGGTTGATACAGACGGCAAAAACGATGCCAGCGAGCGGCCAAGCCAGCTTCTCAGGGAGGCCGATGGCCGTGACGAGGAGCAACGTCAGCGCTGCCGGGAGCAGCGGCAACGGTAACCAGCTGATCGGATTGAGTGCCAGATGCTGGTCGAAATAGCGGTCGAAGCCGCGAACAGCGGCACGATCACCCAAGAGGGTCCATACCGACCAGAGCAGCACGATCGTTAGCCAGATCCGCGCGCGCAGGTCAAGGCCACGTAGCACGGCCAACAGTGCGCCGGCCCATAGTCCGCCGAGCGGTGCTAGCCAGCTGTTGGTACGCGTGATATTCCATTGAAGGTAGATGCGATAGGTATGCTGGACGGGAGGCTGGGCCTTAAACACCGGGAGAAAACGAATCAGCTGGAGCATCGCAGGCAGTTTATTGGCATGGAACGGACCCAGAATGGGCGTCGCAGAGAAGATGACCACGAGCCCACTCACGACCAAGGCCGTCCAGGTAGATAATTGAGTGTTGGTGCCGGAAGGCTGCAAGGCCAAGCGGCAGGCGACGAAGCCCAGCGCGATGACGAGCAAGCCCCAGCCGATCATCGCGTGCGGCGTCGACCAACCAGTCTCGTCAAGACCAAAATTGGTATGCCAGATATCGTCAAGGAGCCCGGCCAAGGCCAGAATCACGAAGCCACTGCCGAGGAGCACTAGACAGCCCGGCATAGCGATCCCGAGCAGGGGGAGACGGATAGTAGTACTCGGTCCTTGCTCGAAGGCGGTACGGAGACTAGGCCTGAAAGCTATGCTTGCTACTAGCAAGCTTGAAAGCAGCATCATGCTGTAGGTGAAGAGATGGGGCGGCGAGTAGAAGGTATCGAAGGTGTGCACGGAATGCCATCGTCGATCCCAACCCAGGCCGATGGTGAGCGTTACGACAAAAAAGAGTAAGGTGAACCAAAGCAACTGCCGGGCACGATTAGGATTGGCCGGTTGAATGAGGCGTGTGGTTGCGGTGTACGCCATGGCACTGAGCCCCCTATTAGATGGAATGTTGCTGTGCGCGTAATAATACCCACTTTTGCATGATATGGTAGACTCGGGGTTCGCTTGACCGGTAGTGCGGCGCATCGCATGCTGTAGAAGGAGTTCTGTATGCATACTCGTCCGACGTGGCGGCGTGTCGTTTTGTGGCTTGGTGGTGGCCTGCTGGCCGCACAATCACTGATCATCGCGGTCTTGAGTGCGAGCAGTGCTATTCGCAAGCGGCGACCCGCCAGTTTCCCGCATGTCGAGCCATCGCCCGAAACCGTCGAAGACGATAAGGTGCAGCTCTTCACCTATGGGCAGGATTTATATGATGCTATGCTCCAGGCGATCGACGAGGCTCGCGAGACGATTTTTTTCGAGACCTTTATTTGGAAAGGCGACCAGCTCGGGGAAACTATCAAGGAGCATTTGGAACGCAAGGCAGCAGCGGGCGTGAAGGTGTATGTGATCTTCGACGGCTTCGCCAATCTCGTCGTACACCCGAGTTTCAAACGCTTTTCGCCGGCGATCAACAAAATGGAGTATCGCTCCCTGCAGCACCTGTGGTATGCCTTCGATCCACGGCGCTATGCCCGCGATCACCGCAAGCTGCTGATTGTGGACAACGAAGTTGCCTTCCTCGGTGGCTATAACATTGGCGGACTGTATGCGACGGCGTGGCGCGATACACACCTCCGTATGAAAGGTCCGGCAGCAGCTGACATTGGCTATGCCTTCGTTGACTTTTGGAACACCAATAGGACTCAGCAGCCCGCAATTGCATGGAGTGCAGAGCGGCCCTGGCGTGATCCAATTCGCGTGCATCGTAACGACCCGGGCCGGCTCATCTTCCCGATTCGGGGCATGTATCTTGATGCGATCCAGCGTGCAACCAATCACATTTATCTCACCAATGCCTACTTCATCCCTGACCGCGTGATACTGGAAGCGTTGATCGAGGCAGCGCACCGGGGTGTCGATGTGCGGGTGCTGTTGCCGTGGCAGTCTAACCATCCTACGGCGGACTGGTTGGCGCGCGGCTTTTTTAAACAGTGCTTGAGCCACGGCATCCGCATTTTTGGCTACAAGGACGCGATGATTCATGCCAAGACGGCGACGATTGACGGCATTTGGTCCACGGTAGGCACTGCCAACCTTGACCGCTTGAGTTTGGCCGGTAATTACGAGATTAATGTGGAGATTCGTGATCCCGGATTTGCCGCCGCGATGGAGCGCATGTACATGGGTGACCTGACGAATGCGTTCGAGTTAACGATGGAGCAATGGGCACGTAGGCCGTGGTATATGCGCGCAAGTACGGTCATTCTGAGTCCCCTCCGGCCCTTGCTATAATGTTACAATCATGCCAATGACCGACCTATTACTGCTGGCAATGAGCCGTCTGCCGGGGGGCGGGGTAAGTATTGCGGGGATGACCACCGAAGCGGACGCTGTGACAGGTCTGCGCTGGGTACGTCCGATCACGCACAAGGCCCTAACGCTCGAAGATTTGCGCTACGCCGACAGCACGCTACCCCGGCTCGGTGATGTACTTGCCATCGAGTTGGGCGAGGCCGTACCCGAGCCGCCTTATATCGAGAATGTTACGGTGCAGCAAGGCTTTACGCCGACACGGCGTATTCGCAGCCTGACTACGGCCAAGCGCCTGTCGTTCTTTAGCACCCATCTCGATCCTGCGCCGGAAGAGATTTTACGACCGTCACGCTCCCGCTCCCTCTGCCTAGTCAAACCGGACGAGGTGGAGGCGACCTTTTCGCTTGACGAAGAGACGGGTGTGTATGAAGCACGACTGGTCCTCCATATTGGCCGCCTACACTCCTCCGAGCAGGGAGTCCTGGTCACCGATTTGTACTGGCGCGCCTGGGGACGGCAAATGTTGGGAGACGAGCCGTTTGTCGAATTCGATGCGGCGGCGTTGCGGGAGCAATTGGGCGACCTGTTTGTGGTCATTGGCCTGAACCGCAAAGGCGCGCCGGTAGTCGTCGGCGTCCACCCGGCGCATGGCTATACAGTTGAACTCGATGAAGATGCATTATGAGCCCCGACGCGCTCCTGCTCCTCACGCCAACACAACTCCAGCCCGTCAAAGGCGAACGCCGTAACCAACTAATTACCTACCTCAAAAGCGCGGGTGAATATCCGACGCTGTTGCACTATCTCGAAGTATGGCTCGGTGGCGATCCGCACCTTGCCACCTTGCGTCAGGCGCGCGCTGAAGTCCTGGTCGCACTGGGACAGCTCGAAGCGGCTCTGGCTGAGCTTGATGCACTCGACGCCGAGCGTGGCATGAGCGCCGGGCGGCGGACATTGCGGCTCGACGCCTTGGTAAAGATTGGTGCATGGGAGGCAGCCCACGCCCTGGTCGACGCCGAAGTACAGGATCCGCTGAGCCAGGCACGGCTGCACGGCGATCTCTTGTTACAACAGGGCGAGTGGAGCCAAGCGGTAACTACCTATACGATAGCGGGCATCGATGTCAACGGTGAGGCCGAGCCAAACCTGTATGCCGTGCGTCTGGCGTTGGCCACGGGCGAAGGCCAGCGCGCCCACGCGATTTTGCAACAGCTCTACGAGCGTAGGCCGGAAGCCGCTACCACACCTACACACCTCCGTGTGGAACGAGAAATCGCCGAGCAGGGCCATGATCACGAGGCTCTCACACGGATCGATGCTGAGATTGAGCGGTATAGGGATGAGCAACAGCGCAAATTGCTCGCCATTCTGCATCTTGAACCTGACGACGAGACCAGACCGCTAATCGCCGAAAGGCGGATCGATGTCGCGCCGGAAGCATGTGCGCTGTTGCAAGCCAACGGGGGTTATACCGGAGTTACCCAACCGCTGCTCCTGCCGGTTCCTGTCGAGCCGCTCGCAGAGATCGTGCTGGAAGCATATGCCTTACTGCAAAAGCATTGGGGCTATGCCGACTTTCGAGGGCAGCAGGCGAATGTCGTCAGTAACATGCTGGCGGGGCTGAATACGCTAGCCGTGTTACCGACCGGTGCGGGTAAGTCGCTGACCTACCAACTGCCCGCATTTCTGCTGGATGGAGCAACTATTGTCGTCTCGCCGCTGATCGCGCTGATGAAAGACCAGGTTGACGGCTTGCCGGTTGGGCTGCGGAGCCAGGCGACGGCGATTAATAGTAGCTTGCGTAGTGATGAAGTGGCCGAAGTACTGGCGCAGGTGCGAGAGGGACGCTTCAAGTTGGTCTATGTGGCGCCCGAACGCTTACGCCAGCAGGCGTTTGTCCAAGCACTGCGTCAAGCCGGGATTGCGCGCTTTGTGGTTGACGAAGCCCACTGTGTGTCACTGTGGGGTCTGTCTTTCCGCCCCGATTATTTGTTTCTCAAGCGTGTCCTACATGAACTCGGCGATCCGCCGGTGCTGGCGCTCACGGCCACTGCAACGCCCGAGACCCAGCTTGAGATCGAGGCGCAGTTCGGCAAGCTTAAATTAGTAAGCGCCTCGATCTTCCGCTCGAATCTCCATTTCTCGGTCATCCAGTCCACAAACGGGCAAGCAAAAGAACTGGCGCTGATCGAACTGTGCCGTCAGAACCGGGGTGCCATTGTCGTGTATGCGCGGGCCCGCGATAAATGCGAGGAACTTGCGGCCATTTTGCGCCACAACGGCATTAAGGCGGCGCATTATCATGCGCAGGTCGAGAACCGCGCGCGCGTCCAGGAGCAGTTCATGCGCGGCGACGTGCGGGTGCTAGTCGCGACCATCGCCTTTGGGATGGGCGTCGATAAGGCCGATGTACGGATGATCGTGCACTATAACCTACCACAGTCGATCGAGGCGTATTATCAAGAGGCAGGTCGCGCCGGCAGAGATGGCAGGCCGGCCGAGTGTGTGCTGCTATATACATCGAGCGACAAAGGGCAACTCACCAGCTGGCTGCGCCAAGATGCACTCGATAAAGATGATCTGCGGGTGATTTATAAGACATTGCGCCAGTATGCCAGACACGATGTGGTGGCAATTCACACCGACACCTTGCTGCATAGCCTGCCCCGGCGCGGTGACCATCAGTGGTGGAACGAGACGCAGCTACGCGTCGTGCTGGGGATGCTGGAGCGGGTTGGGCTGGTGGTGCGGCACTTCGACCTGCCTACGATGATGTCGGTCACGCTCCACACACGGCTCAATGATCCCGCCTTTGAGCAGTTCGCCGGCACCTTGTTTCTGCGAGAGTCGCAACGCACCAGCTTCGCGCCGCTCGATACTGCTGTGGCCTGCGGCTGGCGACCCGATGAACTCGAAGCCCACCTGCTGCGCTGGCAGGCGGCCGGAGCGCTATCTTATCAGGGCACGGCGACCGATCTGCTGCTCGAATTGCTCCCGCCGCCGGCCGATACTGCCGCCCGCATCGACCGGCTGTTAGGTGATTATGATGACCGGCAAAACGCACGCATCAACGCGATGGCCGGCTATGCCCAGGGGCTGAACTGCCGACACCGCGCCTTGGCCAAACATTTCGGTGAGTTGCTGCCGGCTTGTGGCGGTGTCTGCGATATTTGTGCCGGCCAGGTAACCGCAACGCCCTCGCTCAGCACCGCAGTCGATGAGTCGTTGTATCACGCGCTCGAAAGCTGGCGGCGGCACACTGCGCAGCAGCGGGGTGTCCCATCTTATATCGTCTTCGCCAATGCGACACTGCGCGATATTGCCTCGGTACGCCCACGCACGCTCAAGGCGCTTGCCGCGATCCGAGGTGTGGGTCCCAAAACTCTGGATCAATATGGTCCTGCTGTCCTATCCGTGATTGCGGCGCAAGGCGAGAGGTGACTACTCCCAAACCCGAGGGTTTGGGCTTCTAGGGACTTTCACCCAAGCACTGTAGTCCCAGTGCAAGT
>JBBRHB010000322.1:0-6111 GCA_038223355.1 Chloroflexales bacterium | reverse complement strand
GCGATGTCGTTTGTGTATCAACTTTCGTGGATCGGCGTTAATTACACAGTGATCCGGGCGCTGGCACTGGCTGTGCCGCTGCATTTCACGGCATTGATGGTGCCGATCAGCGACATGATCGGCTTGGTGCCCATATTTCTCAATAGCATTGGCGCGCGGGGCGGAACTTTTCTCCTCCTGCTACGGAGTATTGGGGTCGCGGCAGCTTCCACCGTCGCGCTCTCCACGCTAGTCTTTGTGGTGCGGATGCTCGTCAGTTTGTTGGGCGGTCTCCTTTATATGCTCCAAGGGGTAAGCGATCCTGGGGTACCGCCGCGGCCTGGCCGGCAGCCTACCGCTCCGGCGCAACAGGTTGAAGAACTGTAACTCGGAGCACGAATACTACCCTTTGCGCATGAGCAAAGAAAAGGTGTTGGGGAGGCGACGCACCATTTCGGGCTGCATATTGGGAAACTCGTCCCAATATTGATCGGGATGTTCTTCAAGACGCTCTAGCCGTAAGCCTGTTTCCGCAAGCGTGGTTACGATAGTGCCGAGGGTCCATAAACGCTCATATTTGGGGGCTTGCTCGGTGACAGGACGATCCAGCTCCCCGATGTAGGTTGCGGGCCAGCCCTGTGTCATATCCACCTGTTCAGCAAAGTAATTACTGTATTCCACACTCAACTTGAAGTCGATCGCCTCCGTATCCCATACGTAGGTGAGCGGATGCCCTTCGAAGAGATAGAGGCGACCACCTGGTTTGAGTAAACGCGTCACGACCCTGGCCCAGCCTGCAAGGTCGATAATCCAATTGAGGGCACCACGGCCGGTGTACACTAGATCAGCGGTCCCATTGAGCTCGGCGGGTGTTGCAAGGACGTCACAACGATACCAGGTCGCCGGTGCTCCGAGTGCCGCCGATTTTTGACGGGCAACGTCGATCATACGATCACTAATATCGACCCCGATGACTTCAACCGCACCCTGGTTCCATAGGGACAGGGTATCGCGTCCACCGGCACACTGTAAATGAATGGCACGCCGGCACCATGAGCCCAAATCGTGCAATATTCTTAGCTCAGGGGCCAGCAAGTTTTTGCCACCTCCCCGTAGAAACGCGATGTCGCGCTCAACAGACTCCTCGTACCGTACCGCACCCTCATTCCACGCAGCGCGGTTCGACTGGTGCATCTCGTGTGTTTCCATCTGCCTGCTCCTCAGTTCATACATTCATCACACTCGTTTGGCCATGACCCGAGTCGGATACCTCGCTAGAGTAGGCCAGCAACGTCGTCGTATCTGAGAAGCCGAGCAGGATTTTGGGTTTGGCGATGATTGTGGCTTGGTCCAAGAACGGCAGAATGCGCACCGAGTCATCGCCACCAATACTCGGAATGATGGCCTTAACCTCGGATCGGCAAAAGCTGCATTCACATCAGCAGCTCGTGCCTGGGGATGGGCATAGATAGTATCAGCGTCAGCCCGTGCGGTGGGATACTCCTTGATGTGGAGATTAAACACCGTACGAAGGACGTCAAGCCCACGATCATAGATCGCCGGAAAACGACTGGGACCGCCCCAGGAGGGTGACAGGATTGCTACAGTATCGCCGGGATTGAGCTTCGCCGGTTTGATGTACTCCATGGTCAAGCTCCCGTGCTACCTTCGACCGGCAGTGGCAACTTCGGGGACGCTGAGGGCTTGATCGAGGGGTTGGTCACGACGCTGGCGATAGGCGGTCACGCGCAATTGGGCGAGCCGCTGCATAATACCAGCCGTGCCCGGCACACTGCCAAAACCCTCGGGGTCGATAAAGATGACGACGGCACGAATACCGCGATAGAGAAGTTGCTGAAGGCCCTGGACCCAGGTTGGATCGAGCGCCGAGGTAATGATGACGGCCGTCGAGGAGCGATTGAAGACGGCACTTTCCGCGACCAGCACTTCCGCAAGGCCATGTGTGCCGAGCGCGCGTAACATCGCCAGCGACTCAAGGATCTTGTAGAGCTGCCGGGATTCGCGCTCGGGTGGGATGACTTCGCGATGCTGACCCCAGGCGAGGAGACCAACGTTGCGGCCGGCATTCAATAAATGTTGGGTGATCGAAGCAGCACAGCTAACCGCATATTCTTCGGTTGACTCGGGCACCTGGATTTCACGACCCTCGCGTTTGTCGCGGTACAAGGTGCGGAAGACGTCCGCGACGTGGTGGGAGCGCTCGTGCAGATCCAGGACGATCCAGATATCGGCGGTCGGATCCAGCTCAAACTCTTTGACCATCAGATTGCCGGTCCGGGCTGTCGAGCGCCAATGAATGCGATTGAAGCTGTCGCCGGTCACATAATCACGGATCGTCGATACATTGGGTGTCACCTGGAAGGTGCGCGTCCGAACATCGGTACCACCCTGTAGCTCGGCAGCGGGTAGACGGAAGGTGGGAATAGGCGTGGTCGCAGGATAGACGATGATGTCAGTGGTGCCGGCGACCGGGCGTTCCAAGCGGAAGATGCCAAAGGGATCGCCGGTATGCAGCGTGATTGGTCCGAGGGTCCATTTACCGCGCAAGGTACATGGCGTGCGAGCGATCCAGCGGCGGCGCCCATGACCCGGCAAATAGGTCACAAAGCCCGAGCTATGGTGCGGCATATCGGAGTGATCACGCACCTCGACCCATAGCTTCGGCAAACGCCAGGTATTGGTCGTGGTCAAACGCTCGCGCGCTTCTTCCCCAACCTGTGCACGCCGTAGGCCAACTTCGCGCTCGACCTCAAGGCCTTGTAGATTAACCCAGGCCCAAATATAGGCCAGGACCAGCAATACCAGCAATACATAAAAAAGGGTAAAGAAGAGTGGAATGCTGGTGCCTTGGGCAATCACAAAACAGATGAGCGCTAGGACAAGAATACCAAAAGCTTTCAAAGAACCTCTAGCTCACAATTGCTTCGCGCTCGGCGCGCCGGCCAGGGCGACCACCGGGCACCGGTACTGCCCCCAGAACGTCGCTGACAATAGCAGGTGGCTGGACGTTACGAATGCGGGCAGCAGGATTAATGATCAGGCGATGGCCAAGGACCGGTTCGGCGAGGGCTTTAACGTCGTCGGGAATAACGTAGTCGCGGCCTTTGATGGCGGCGTAGGCTTGCGCCGTGCGGTAGAGAGCGAGCGATCCACGTGGGCTAGCCCCGAGATACACATCCTCATGATTACGGGTCGCCGTCGTCAAGTTTACAATATATTCGTTTATTAACGGGTCAACATAGACGTCTTTGATTTGCTCTTGCATCGCGAGAAGCTCGTCGGCAGTAAGGACTTGCGTTAGATTCACCAACGGGTGCTGTTTGCGCTGGCGCTCCAAGATTTGCAACTCGTCGGCGCGATCAGGATAGCCAAGATGAATACGGAGTAAAAAACGGTCAAGCTGGGCTTCGGGCAGAGGGAAGGTGCCTTCGTATTCGATTGGATTTTGGGTCGCCAGCACGATAAAGGGCTGAGGCAGATGATGCGTGATGCCATCGACCGTGATCTGGGCCTCTTCCATCGCTTCGAGCAAGGCAGACTGGGTTTTGGGGGTCGCACGATTAATCTCGTCGGCCAAAACAATTTGGGCCATGATCGGGCCGGCGCGAAACTCGAACTCTTGACTGCCTTGGTTATAGATTGAGACGCCTGTCACATCCGAGGGTAACAGATCGGGCGTGAATTGGATGCGGCGAAAGATACAGCCGATGGAGCGGGCGATGCTTTTAGCTAAAACCGTTTTGCCCACGCCCGGTACATCTTCAAGCAGTACATGGCCTCGGCAGAGCAAGGCAATCAGCACAAGGTCGACGGCGCGTCGTTTCCCAACGATGACCGTTTCAACGTTGGCGGCAGTACGCTCGGCAGCCTGTTGAATAGTCTCCAAGCAAACAACTCCTTTGTTGCGAGCAGAAAAAGGTCAGAGCAGGGCAGGCAATCGCGTACACCTCTCCGAACCTCCGGCACTCGCTATCCTTCAGTATACCAGAAGCGCTTAGGCTGCTATCGTTAGCCACCTATTGTTAGCAATGACGAAAATGGATGTGACGCTTTTCGCATTGGGAGGCGCTATTTCGTGTTTGAGGGCAATCTATCCGAGCATTCGGTCATACGTATCATGTCTGCCAATCCAATACCAGTACACGGTATTACCCTCCAAGGTGCCGAGCGCTCGATAGTTGCGCCCTACTCGGACTGACACCTGATCGCCCACACGCTTAAAGCGCAAGCCTGGCAGGTTAGGGTTGTCCCGCCACAACCTGTACGCCTCCCGCGCATGCTGACGCACGCTTGGTGGAAGCATCCGAAACGCTGCTCGAAAGCTACTGGTGGTGCGGGAGTTCATCGATCATGACGTCGCCGTGTTCGTCAAATAGCGGCTGGGTAGCGCCTGCCTTAATCTCGGCGCGTGCAGCGTCCGCAAGTGCAGTGAAGTGGTCGCGGTGCTGGTCGAAAGCAGCATCCCATAGGGCATCCTCAGCCTCCATCTGTTCGTCGCTGTCATGCAGCCAGTCGTCATCGCTGGTCGCCACGACCACTGAATCTTGGGATTGGGCTTGCAAAAAGCGGGCAAAATCATAGACCTGTACTGCACGGTCAAGCGGTAATTTCGCTACCAGTTCAGCTACCGCTTGGGCATAATCGGTAGATTGGGAACCTTCTTGCAAATTCATGATCCTATTCCTGTTGCGATTAGCAGGAATTGTACTTCATTATCCGTTCAGGGTGGAGTACATTTAGGGACGTCGCCGTAGGGCGAACCCGGCCAGCACTAGTGCCATTGCCCCGCTAAGGCCAGCACCTACAAGTGCCGAGGCCGGCCGGTAGCGGAAGGTGATGGTGTGGGTACCCGCTGGGACAATCACGCCCCGTAGTAGGTAGTCGGTGCGATAGGTCGTCACGGGTTGGCCGTCAATGTCCGCTTGCCAACCGTTGAAGAAGGGTTCGCTGACTAGCAGTAGTCGGCGATAGGCGTTGGTTGTTTTGATGATCTCGGAGTTGACCGTTGGCTGCGTTACTTCAACCGTGGCTGGGCTTGAGGCATGATTCAAGGATGCAGCGAGGGCTGGATCGATATCTTCGACCAGCGCAACTTGATGGGGCGCAAAACTTGCATCACGCAGGCCGTCGAGCGCTGCCTGTGCCGTAGCCGGCCTGACCTGCTCAACGAAAAAGGCACGGTCCCAGGCTTTGCGATTGCGCAGGATGGTGACGGAAGCGTCGTGATAGATCGGGGACCAGTCGGGACCGGGGCGCGATTTCGACTGTGGCTGCTGGAGTACATATTTTACGTTCAGGAGGCTCAACAACGGTTCATCGGGTTGGAGCAAGCGTGCTTCGTCCAAAAAGCCGTAGGAGACATCGCCAACCTGGGGTCCGAACAAGAGATCGGTATAGCGGCGTGGCTGGAGTGAGTTGAAGCCATTAATGCTGCTAATGCCGTAGGCCAGGCTCCAGCTGATGGCAAGTTGATCCTGGGCGACGGCCGGTGCTAGACCATCATTAGCGGTATAGGCGGCGACGCGGTAGAGCGAGTGATCGCGTTGTAAGACACGAACGCTTTCGGGGATGGTGTCAAAGACGTTGCCGGCAGCCGTGGGATTGAAGGAGGTAGCGAAGAGGCCGAGATCGATGACCACTAAGCCAACCAATAACCACTGGCCGTACCTGCGACGGGCGAAGACTAAAGCGAGGGTCGAGGCTATGAGTAGGGCGAGCGGTACTAACCCGTTCGGCTGGCGCCCGTTGAGGTGATTGCGCAGCTCGGTGGGTACCAGAGCCGGCAAGATGTCCGGGTAGTGCGCCAGAAGCAGAACACCACCGATAACCCACGCGACGACGACGACGACCATACCGATAATTGGTCGGAAGCGATACCAGTCACGGGGCGTCGACACGAGGATTCGTTGTGCACCATAGGCCGCCAGGACACATGCGGCAAATGAGACCAGCACTATCGCCCGTGAGTAGGCGCGGAGCTTGCCCATGACCGGTAGGAGATAAACCAGATGACCAACCGGCGTATGACGCCCCGCTGCGATGAGACCGCCTGCAATCAGTACCGCAACAATGGCCCAGCCCTGGCTGCGGCCACCGAACGCCGGCCGGGGG
>JBBRHB010000321.1:0-6119 GCA_038223355.1 Chloroflexales bacterium | reverse complement strand
ACTTTGTAGCTCAGCGCGGCCCGTATAATCAGAGCGGCTATGAACAGGGAAGGTAGCACTGCCAGGGCAATGCGCCAGACCTTAGGTGCCATGTTCCAGGTGCGCCCAAAGAGACACAGCGCAAAGAAGGCCGAGACTCCTTCCATCATTGGGAGGTAGAGATCCAGCGTACCAAGCGTCTCTGCGCGCCACGTGGTAGTCCCGATGGGCAAGCCACTGGTATGGACAAGGATCCAGAGCAGTGCCGCAGCCGCTTCGATAACCGTTGCAGCGAGGAGCAGACGACGCACAGGCAGTGTAACAAGAGCCAACGCCATGGCGGCCTGGAGCAGGGCAGAGCCCAGCAAGAGCGCGGCGAGCAGACCAGACTGCGGTGGCTGCTTTATGACGCCAACAACGTGGATAACGGCGGCGCTGGCCGTGAAGAGCGCCGTCCAATACAGCAGCGCCCCACGCCTAAGGCGGTTCGCTGCAAGCTTGCTCAAGACGGAGCTTGGTTGACGAGCAAACGATTGAGTGCGAGGTTCTGCTGTAGTCATGGCTATTCCTCTTTGCCGGGTGTGAGCCTCAATCCAGGCTTCTTCCTAACAAGGATACGGGTGTGGGTGCGTGCCGAGTAGTGCAGACTCTCATGAGATGGGGATGACATTTGTCATGTTCGTAGTTGACAACCTCCGCTCACGCTTCTATGATTCATTCCACGTTGTGAGCCTGCTATGCCTATAACCGCCAACCAACAACCTCAGCCACCCAAGCGGAAGTCTTCCGGCCCGTGGGGTTTGATCGTCATAGGGCTTGTGGCGCTCGCGCGCTTGTTCCCGCATTTCATACCGCTGCTGGCGCAGATGGTGAGTGGCCGCTCCTTGACGCTGCCGGCCGGTTTCAGCGGTGCGCTACCCTGGTTGGTGGTCGGGGGCTTCGTAGCGCTACTGGTCGTGCCGCCGGTTATTCGTCAGGCGCGGCGCAGCCGGTCCCAGAGTGATGGACGCTTGTCGACGACGATGCAGGCCACGCCACAGCTTCGGCCACCTCAGGCCGTCCAGCCTCGTGCCGGTCGCACGTTGGCTGCACCACGGGACGGGTTCTCGCAACCAACGCTTGTACACCCCAATGCCGGTGTCATGCAAGCCAAGCCGCTGCGCTTTGACCGGGCTGTGAATGGCAAAGTCGTGTTTGCCGGGCTGATCTGGGGCGCAATGCTGGCGGGCGGTCTCTTCCTGTTGCGGCTGCTCCACGTGATCTAGCAGGACACGGATGATCAATTTCGACGCCTTTGCCCGGCTCTATGATGCTGATTACGGCGACTTCACCGCCGACCTCGATTTCTATCTCCAGTTTGCGCAGCGTACCGGTGGGCCGATCCTGGAGGCAATGTGCGGGACGGGACGGGTGCTCCTGCCCCTGGCTCTGGCCGGGCATACGGTCGTCGGCGTTGATATTGCGCCGGCGATGATCGAACTGGCGCAGTCCAAAGTTGTGACTGCCGGCCTTGCTAACGCACGTACTGCTGTCGGGGACCTGCGCAGCCTCGCGTTGCCGGAACGCTTTGCCATGGCCTTGATTGCCATGAACTCTTTCATGCACCTCGCGACACCATCAGATCAACTCGAAGCCCTGGAGCGCCTGCACGAGCATCTCCGCCCGGATGGGCTGTTGATTCTTGATCTCTTCAACCCCGATCCACGTGAATTAGTCGCCGACGAGGGGCTGCTGGTGCATGTGAGTAGTTTCACCTTCGAGCAACAGTTGGTGCAAAAGTATATGCTGCGCCGCACCAATGTGGCCGAACAAACGCATTACGTCGAATTCATGTATGATGAAATTGGTGCGGATCGGCTGCTCAAGCGCTCGGTGCTGCCATTCACCATGCGCTGGGTCTACCGCTACGAACTGGAATACTTACTCGGCCACGCGGGCTTTACACTCGAAGCGATCTACGGCTCCTATGAGCTTGATCCCTATACGAGTGATAGTGAGCGGCTCCTGGCGGTCGCCCAGCCGCTACGACGAGCCCGCGGGAGGAGACGAAGGGACTAACGAATTCTATGAACGAGTACACCCGCGATCTGCGCGAAGCGCGACAACGGCAGATCATGTATGGCATTTTTACGGTTGGAATGATTACGTCGCTGGTGATTTGTGTGGGGTTGCTTTACGCGATGACGAGGCAGACGCCCAAGTTGGTGCGGCTGGGGCCGGTCACAAAGTTCTCGGTCGGCCAGCCGGTCGATGTGGCGGTCAAGGAGCTTGAAACATCCAAGCTGATTCCTAACCGCTCGGTGCTGAGTGAAGACGTCGTCTATGTTGCCAAGCAGCCCGATGGCAGCTATCAGGCGCTACTGGGTGTCGATCCGGTGAACGGCTGCTTTTTGAGTTGGCACGCGCAGCAGCAGCAGTATCGCGCCGGTTGTACCGATGCCACTTATGACATTAACGGGCTTAATCAGAACCGGCTTGCGACCAGCACGAGCAAACCGGTCGATATGGTTGCGCTGCCGACTCAGGTTCAGGCCGAGCAACTATTTGTGGAAGATCGCATTCAGCACCGCGATATTCGTTGAGGACGATAGTCAGCCGGAGGTTATGAGGACCGAAATTGTTGGCCTAAGGGTGCTGACTGGGTAGTGTTTGTCGTGGGTTGCGGGAGTTGATAGCCACGCATGCGCAAGAACGCATCAACCACGGCAGCATCCCATTGGATATTCCGGCCCTCGGTCAGCACGACCAGAGCTTGGTGTTCGGTCATACCAGACCGGTACGGTCGATCATTGATCATGGCATCAAAAGAGTCAGCTACTGCGATGATTCGTCCACCCAGCACAATATCGGGTCCGGCGACCGCATAGGGATAACCCTGACCGTCCCACCGTTCGTGATGGCCCAGCACGATTCGCGTTAAGCGCCTCGCCTGCTGTCCCCTACGCAAACTAGCCCGCAACATCTGGGCGCCGGTTTCGACGTGCGATTTCATCACGGCCCATTCCTGATCGTCGAGGGGACCGGGCTTATACAGGATCGCATCAGGTACCACAATCTTGCCCACGTCATGCACCCGTGCTGCGGCGACGATCAACTCGGTTTCGGCGCTGCCGATCCGTAGTTCCTGGCAAATTTTTGCGCTCATCTCGGCAACACGCTGGGAATGTTGCGCCGTAAGTGGATCACGGTTATCAACGAGATCGGCCATGCTATGCAGCAACGTGCGCGCAGCATCTTGAAACTCGAACGCCCGCCGAAAGCTACTATACATCAGAAAGATCGGCATCAGCAGGACAATAACGCCCCAGGGATTGAAGTGGATCAGGATCACACCGAGCCCGCCGATCAAGTATTGCCCCAGTTCTGCCGGCCAAATTGCCCGTGCGATCTCAGGAATCTGCCGGAGGGGATGGCGGCGCGTCATTGGGTACAGATACAGCGGACTGGTGAACACGTCGATGCAAAACATCCAAGGGATGGCCAAGAGCAGCCTCAGATTAAACGACACGTGCCGGGTCGTTAGCTCAGTCACGAATGCCGCTGTCGCCACGACCATAAGATAGTTGCGTGCGACAACCGTGACAATGTCGCTCCACCATAAGCCTCGCCGCCGCCGCACCGTGAGTTGCGCCGTAGCGACACCAAGGCCTGCAAGACCGCCGGCGATAAACGGTGGAAAAAGCAATACCAGCATGAAGAGCGGGATACTTGCCAGTGAGAGCTTCATGTGCGTGTCGATATGAATCGGATAAAGGGTGGCAATGACCACGGCGGCAGCCAATAGCACGCCCCAGCCGAGCCATGGCTTCCCAGCCAGAATGACCGATGGATTGAAGCGAAAGAGAGCCGCGCCGGTCCACCACAGGGCTGCAACAGCTGCGAAGGCAACGACGAAGGCGATACCTGGTTGTGGCTCCGCGAAGACGCGCGTCCTAGGCGCTCTCGCCATTACGTTCCTCCTCGGCTTGCACGCAAGTTTAGGGAGGTTCCTGTGGTCCCGCTACCCCTTATGATCTGTCCGCTTGCTTGCAGCAGGCTGGTTATCGTCGCAGCGCGGCCGGTGCTGGTAATCAAGATTGCCACGCTATAGGAACCGGGCCGTTGGTCGTCAATGACTGCGTAGCTCTCGCTGGCTTGCTTCGGCACCCCGGTGCTTTCGACATGCGCCACAATGAGTCCGTGGGGCACATGCAGTTGATAGTCTAGATGCCTAATCGTACTCGCAGCAGCGTCGACTGAGGCGGCGACTGTGACCTGGCTCCCATCTGTGAAGCTAAAAACAGGATCGGTGCGACATGGATCAACGACGTTTGGAGTCAACAAAACAGCAACGACCATCGCCAGCAGGGGCAGAGCCAATCGCCGAAACGTTACCATGAAAACTCCTTGTACGGCTTGCAAGCAGCATGAACTGCAGCATGCCTTGGTAACCGCGGCAATTGCGAACAAGTACTTTGGTCCTGTTGAAGTACTAGCCGGTAGTGTAACGATACAGCAGGACCTGTGTTTTTGTCAAGAAGCATTTTTAGAAAAAATAAACTAATTGGGTCAGCCTAACGCCCACGGGGATCCAGAACATCGAGCAGGCTGTCGCCTAGAAACGAGAAGATCAGTACCAAGGTCGTAAGCATGGCGCAGGGGACAAAGACCTGAAATGAGGATCGTGCGAAGAAGGGTACGGCGTCGCTAATCATCCGGCCGATGCTGGCCATCGGCGGTTGGGTGCCCAAGCCCAACAAACTCAAGACCGACTCGCCGACGATGACCCCGACCACATCCAACGTTGCCGCAGTGATGACCAAGCCAAAAAGGTTAGGCAACATATGGTGCGTGATTAAGCGCCAATCGCCCGAACCAAGCGCACGAGCTGCGTTAACATATTCTTGCTCACGTAAAGACAAGGTCTGGCTGCGTACATACCTGGCCATTAATGGCCAGGTTACCAGACTGATCGCCGTAGCCACCAGTAATAAACGTCCGACGCCGCCATACCGTTCGGTGATGGCCGGTCCCCAGATGGCAGCTACGAGAATCGCGAGCAGCAGCCCCGGAAACGCGAACAGCATATCTGCCAGCCGCGAGAGGACATTATCAATCCAGCCACCAAAGTAGCCGGCCAGCACGCCGATGGTTGCCCCAAGCACGATATTAATCGTTTCGGCCACGAGCGCAACGAGCAAAGAGACACGTAAGCCTTGTAACAGGCGTGCCAGTGTATCGCGTCCGAGATTGTCGCTACCAAGCAAGTGACCGGCAGAGGGCCCACTGTTCAAGGCCGCAAAGTCCGTCGCAGCCGGATTAACGCTATAGACCAAGGGTCCAAGCACTGCTGCCAGCACGACAAATGTGGCGGCAGCCAGGCTGATCGCGGCCATGCGATTACGACGCAGGCGCTGCCAAAAGGTGAACTCTTCGCTGCGCCGGACATTCGCCACGAGCGCATTTTGCGTAATCATCTCCGGCGTTTGTGTAATCTTTGGTTGTGTCGCCATGAACGATGAGCAATCCTTGTGTTATTCGAGCCGAATACGCGGGTCAAGAACGGTATAGGCCAGGTCTGTCACCAGATTCATAAGGACGACCGTGACACCGAGCAGCACGGTGGTGCCCTGGATCACCGGATAGTCGCGCTGCCCGATCGCCTGGACCGTCAAAAAGCCAATCCCCGGCACTTTGAGGAGATTCTCGACGACAAATGCGCCGGTAATCAAAAACGCGACCGATGGGCCTACGACTGTGAGGACCGGTAGCAGCGCGTTGCGGAAGGCGTGTTTCCAAGTCACCATGCCGTTGCGTAGCCCCTTGGCGCGGGCTGTCCTGACGTAATCCTGGCGCAGCGTTTCGATCATCGTGGAGCGTGTTAACCGCGTCAAGTAGCCGGTGCTGCCGGCCGCCAAGATCGTTACCGGCAAAATCCAGTTTTGCCAGCTACCCCAGCCTGCTATCGGCGGCGCGGGTAATTTGGCGTTGTAGAGTGCCCGCACGACCAGCCAGGCGATCGGGATCAACACGAAAGATGGGATGGAATACAGCAGCAGGGTCAGCCCAATGATCGTGCGATCCGCCGCGCTGTTATGCTTGACCGCTGCGACGACGCCAAGTGGAATGCCGATCAGCAAGCTTATCAGGAGCGCCAGTCC